>NZ_FAOO01000010.1 GCF_900070205.1 Candidatus Thermokryptus mobilis
AGCTAACTGGTTAACTTTATTCGTCAACTCACCAATAGCAGTCCAAACTTTATTAAAATTCTCATCAGTTGCTCTCTCAAATGAAATCAATCTCTCCTCAGTTCTTCGCTGTGCCTCAGCAAGCTCTTTTATAACCGCTTTAACTTCGCTAAGGTCCATCGCTTTCATAACTTGCTCATATATAAGAGCAACAAGCTCAAATAAAACCTCAGCTTGGTTCTCGCTAAAAACTTGCGTTAATTTATTTCTTAACTCTGAAATTCCAAGCATCTTGTTAAACTTATTTAATAATAAACTCCCATCTTACGTGCAAGCTTCTCAAGTCGCTTGACTCTCTCACTTATCGGCGGATGGGTTGAGAAAAGTTTAAGTATCCCCTCACCGCGAAGAGGATTAACAATGAACATATGTGCGGTTTCAGGTTTTGCATCCATTGGCACTACTTCAACTCCTTTTGCAAGTTTCTTTAACGCACTTGCAAGTGCAAGCGGTTTACCGGAAATCCTCGCTCCACCCTCATCAGCTGCAAATTCCCTCGCACGAGAAATAGCAAGCTGAATTAAAACTGCTGCAATAGGAGCGACAATTATCAAAACAAGCTCCGCAATCCAACTTGCATTATTTTCTCTGTCCCTTCCACCACCAAAGAAAAACAAAGACCACTGAGCCATGCGAGCAAGAAATGTTATAGCACCAACCATAGTAGCAACAATCGTAGCCGTTAAAATATCCCTATTCTTAATATGCGCCAACTCGTGCCCAAGAACACCCTCAAGCTCATCTCTATCTAAAATTCTCAAAATTCCCTCAGTAACAGCAACAGCTGCATTTTGCGGGTTTCTCCCAGTTGCAAAGGCGTTTGGTGTTAAGGTCGGAATTATATAAACCTTCGGCATAGGCATACCTGCTTTTGTGACTAAGCGTCTAATAATTGAATACAACTCCGGCGCTTCCGCTTCCGTGACTTGTCTTGCACCATACATCGCCAGAACAATCTTATCGGAAAACCAATAAGCAAAGAAATTCATCATCAACGAAAAAACAAATGCAATTATAAGACCTGATTTTCCACCAATCGCACTTCCAACCGCAAGAAATAAAACCATCATTAATGTCATCAAAAAGACAGTTTTCAAAGTATTGCTCATAGCTCTATCACCCCTGTTTTTTTATTTTTCGTGTTTTTTCATCTCATCATTTTTACTCTCAAATTTATCAAAAAAGCCAAAATTTTACAAACTTTTCTCACCGAAACCATCGCTTACAACATCAATGAAAATTGAATACAAAGATGGCGATTTAACCTCAAACTTCTTCAAATCAACAAGTTCAACAATTTTTTTCAAAATCTCACCGACATTTGCACCCGGCTCAACCGTCAATTCCGCATAATTTGGATAAAGTTCAACTTTTTTAACACCATTGATCCACTTTAAATCTTCGCCATCCCCGGAAAATTCAATATGAATTGTATCCCTTCCGAATTCCCCCTTGATCTTCTCAAGGGCTCCCGAGAGCACAGGTTTTCCTCTGTTTATAAGACAAATTTCATCACAAAGCTTTTCAACTTGTTCCATTTGATGAGTTGAAAAAATAATCGCCTTATTTTGCGACTTCAACTCAAGTATAATTTCCTTTAACAGTTCCTGATTTACTGGGTCAAGACCTGCAAACGGCTCATCAAGAATGATGAGCTCCGGATCGTGAAGAACGGCTATTATTATCTGAACCTTTTGCTGATTCCCCTTTGAAAGTTCTTCAATCCTACTATTTACCCTATCGCTTAGACCAAACCTTGAAAGCAGATATCTCGCTCTTTCATTTGCCTTACCTTTATCAATGCCCTTCAATTGCGCAAAATAAAGTATTGTTTCCAATACACGTGTCTTTCTGTAAAGTCCACGTTCCTCGGGAAGATAACCAATTTTACTTTTTATTTTCTCGTTGATTAACTCACCATCAAATGTTATCCTTCCGGAATCAGGTTTAATTATGTCAAGTATCATTCTTATAGTGGTTGTCTTACCTGCACCGTTTGGACCAAGCAAGCCAAAAATTTGACCTCTTTTTACTTCAAATGAAACCCCATCAACAGCAACGATATTTGAAAATTCTTTTCTTAGGTTTTCAACCTTAAGCATAGATTTTCTATGGTTTTATTCTGTAGATCATCCTCGGGAAAGGAATTGTCTCTCTAACATGATCAAGTCCACAAATCCAAGCAAGCGTTCTTTCAACTCCAAGCCCAAAACCGGAATGCGGGACACTGCCGTATTTCCTCAGGTCAAGATACCAATCAAAAGCATCTATAGGTAAATTATGCTCTTTAATTCTTTTCAACAATGTCTCGTAATCATCCTCCCTCTGACTTCCTCCGATTATTTCACCATATCCTTCTGGGGCAAGCATGTCAAAAGAAAGAGCATATGTTTCATCTTGCGGGTCTCTTTTCATATAAAATGCCTTAACAGCGGCTGGATAACGATGAACTATAACTGGTTTCTCAAACTGTTGTGAGATGACAGTTTCATCAGTGTTGCCAAAATCATTTCCCCATTGAAAATTAATTCCATTTTTCTTTAAAATTTCAACCGCATCGTTGTATGAAATCCTCGGGAAAGGTCTAATTATCTTTTCAAGCGGTTCGGTATTTCTTTCAAGCACCTCAAATTCCCTTTTACTTGTTTCAAGGACACGCGCAACTATATATTCAACAAATTCCTCCGCAAGGTTCATTATTTCTTCAAGCTCATAGAAAGCAACCTCAGGTTCAACCATCCAAAATTCAGTCAAATGTCTTCTCGTTTTTGATTTTTCCGCTCTAAAAGTCGGACCGAAACAATAAACCTTCCCAAAGGCCATTGCAGCAGCTTCAACATAAAGCTGACCCGATTGAGAAAGATACGCCTTGCCAAGGTCAAAGTAATCCGTTTCAAAAAGTGTGGTTGTCCCCTCACAACTTGCTGGAGTCAAAATCGGCGCATCAATCAAAACGAAACCTCTTGAATCAAAAAAATCCCTGATTGCTTTAACGAGACGATGCCTTATCTTCAAAACAGCATGAGGTCTTCTTGAACGAAGCCACAAATGGCGATGATCCATTAAAAAATCAATCCCATGTTCCTTCGGAGTTATAGGATAATCCTGCGCTATATGTATCACTTGAATATCCTTTATGTGAAGCTCATAACCACCAGGCGCTCTTTTATCCTCATTGACTATCCCGCTAACTATTAAAGATGTCTCTTGGGTTAAAACATCATACTTATCAAAAACCTCATCCGGAGTTTCACCCTTTGCCATAACACACTGCAAAATCCCTGTCCCATCGCGAACAAGAACAAAGCGAATTTTACCGCTTGACCTTTTATTATAAACCCAGCCATAAATTTTTACCTCTTTTCCCACATACTGCGATAAATTTTCAATATACACCTCTGGAAGCATTCCTCGCTCTTTAACTTTGTTTTAAACACTTTAGCTGAAAATTAAAAAAATGGGCTTGAAAAAACAATTAATCCCCCATTTTTAAAACAACCTTTGATATGGCTTCCCCAATTTTCTCCAAAGGTAGGATGCTATCTGCAAGCCCGGCATCAACGACCGCTTTCGGCATACCCCAAACAACGGATGTCTCCTCATCCTGCGCTATGACATATCCCCCTTTCTCTTTAACCTTTCTCAAACCTTCAAGCCCATCTTTACCCATCCCAGTCATTATCACTCCCAAAACTTTATCCCCGAAAACATCCGAAGCTGAACTCATCATCAAATCAACCGACGGTTTGTAAAGTGTATCTGGAAAATCAACTATCCGAACTATTTTATTCCCGCCGTTTTTTTCAAAAACTAAATTTCTTCCACCTTGTGCAACAAGAGCAAGTCTAGACCTTACAACATCACCGTCACTTGCTTCACGAACTTCAATCTTACTTATTGAGTTTAACCTTTCGGCAAGTAATCTTGTAAAATTAGGAGGCATATGCTGTGCTATTACAATCCCAACTGGAAAGTCAGCCGGTATCTTTGACAAAACCTCCTGAAGCGCAACAGGACCTCCTGTTGATACACCAATAGCGACAAGCTCAAACTCTCTTTTAACAGGTCTAAATTTTTCCTTTCTGATACTTTCAACCTCGTATTTGTAAATTTTCCTTCGGATGAATTTGCTGTTTACTATGGATTTTACTTTTTGAATCAATTCGTCTTTAATTTTCACTATGTCAAGCGAGACATAAGAAAGTTGTTTTGGTATGAAATCAACTGCCCCGAGTTTAAGTGCCTCAAGCGTCACCCTTGCACCCTCTGTTGTAAGTGAGCTGACCATGAGAACTGGAAGTGGGCATTCCTTCATTATAATTTTCAAAGCCGTTAATCCATCCATCCTTGGCATCTCCACATCAAGGGTGACAATGTCAGGTTTAAGTGCTTTTATCCTGTCAATTGCTTCAGACCCATCTCTTGCGGTTGCGACAACTTCTATCTCAGGGTCCGACTCAAGCATCATTGAAATAGCTTTCCTCATAAAGGCGGAGTCATCAACGACCAGAACTTTTATTTTTCTCTCCGACATCTCCCCTCCGATTTAAACTATGAAACTATACGAGTTTTCAGCCGACATTTTGAAAATTTGAGCCACATCAACGATCATCCTAACTGTCCCATCACCAAGGATCGTCGCCCCAGCTATTCCCCTTACATTATTAAGATACGAACCGAGCGATTTTATAACCACTTCTTTTTGACCGACCAATCCATCAACCACTATTCCGAGCTTCTTTTCGGCAAGACCAACAACGACAACATAAAGATTCTCTTTATAATCACCATTTGAACTCAAATTGAAAACATTCGCCAATCTAATAAGCGGAAGAACCGAATCCCTCAATCTTATTATCTCCTTACCTTTGATTGAATGAACCTGTATTTGTGGGATTCTAACAACTTCAATTACAGATGAAAGCGGTATTATAAAAATTTCACCACAGACATCAACAAGCAGACCTTGAATTATGGCAAGCGTAAGAGGCAATTTCAGTATAAATTTTGTCCCTTGACCCAAGGTTGATTGAACATCAATCATCCCATTCAATTTCGTTATATTCGCCTTTACAACATCAAGCCCAACACCGCGACCTGAAACATTTGTCACTTTGCTTGCTGTGCTAAACCCAGGCAAAAAAATCAAATTCAAAGCATCCCTATCACTTATTGAACTTGCCTCTTGCTCTGTTATAATCTTTTTTTCAACCGCTTTTCTTCTAACCCTTTCAGGGTCTATGCCACGACCATCGTCTTCAACTGTTATAACGATGAAATTTCCCTCGTGTTCAGCTCTCAAAATAACTTTACCCTTCTCCGGTTTCCCGATCGCTTTTCTCTCCTGTGGCGTTTCAATTCCATGGTCAATTGCATTCCTTATCAAATGAACAAGTGGATCGTGTATGAACTCTATAACAGATTTGTCAACCTCAGTTTCTTCACCATAAATTAAAAGATCCACCTCCTTATTCAAATCCCTTGAAAGGTCTCTGACAATGCGCGGGAACTTACTGAAAACTTTCGCAATTGGCATCATCCTTGCACGCATTACAACAGCTTGAAGCTCGGAAGTTAAATAATCAACCTGAGCTACCGTATCCATAAGCTCACGGGCAAGCGACTCACCCTCAAATCTCTCAACAACCCCAGAAACTATCTGCGATAACCTGTTTCTCCCAAGAACGAGCTCGCCTACAAGGTTCATCAACTCGTCAAGCCGTTCAACATCAATTCTCACCGTCTTGTCAATAACCTTTGATTGCAATCTCTGCGATGTATTGTCAACCGAAGCTTTCTCAATATCTTCTTCAATTAAAAATTCACCACGACTTATTCTTTCAAGTTTTGAAACAACACCGCTTATATCAATCGGGCTTAAATCATTTGCCTCAAGCTTTGAAAGTAAAATCTTCATCAAATCCTGCGCCTCAAGAATCACATCCATTATCTCAGGGTTCAACTTCAATTCAAACCTTCGCAATTTGTTCAACACATCCTCAAACTTATGGGTCAACTCGCTCATCTGCTCAAAACCGATAAACGAAGAAGTTCCTTTAATAGTATGAACATAACGAAAGATCGCATTTAAAAGCTCAACATCGTTTTGTCTTTTCTCAAGCTCAATCAAATCATTGTCAAGTTTATCCAGAAGTTCCTTTGTCTCAACGATAAAACTTTCAACTATCTCTTTCATTTCATCATCAAAAATTGCCGGGGTTGACATCTCCCTCACCGCTTTTTATTTTCTCGCTCTTATTGAAAAGTTTATCTATTTCCTCTTGGGATGCCCTATCCCCCTCATCTCTTTCAATGATACCATTTAAAATCTTATCAATCGCTTTCTGCTTTGCCCCGGTCCTATCATATTCAGCATTAGGGTTAAAAGAAGTGACATTCCTACCCGAGACGGAAGAATCCTTTTTAATATCAAGATTACCGAGTTTCCCAAGCAGATGATTCAATCTCTCTTGAACTGACTCTATAAGATGATTTATTGCTGATATTTGTTGAGCCGTTATGTCCTGAAACTGCAAAGCAACCATTATGTTATCAGCATCCCTCTTCACATCTGAAAGCTTTTCAAGTATATCATCAAACCCATTGAACGATTTAAACGCCGTATAAAACTTAACCCAATTTTGAGAAACTTTATCAAATTCACCTCTCTCAATGTATCTCCCAATCCTCCCCGCAATTTTTTTCTGCTTTTCGTAAGATTGCCTCATGGCATTTATAAAACCCCTCATCTCGCCAAATTTCAAGCTCATCTGGTCAAGTGCATCAAGAATTTCCGTCGTCGCAACCTCCGTCGTTTTCGTAACCGTGTTAAGTTGATTTGATGCCCGAGGAATCTTATTTGAGCTCTCTTCAAGCGACTTGTTTATCTCATCAAGCATCGGACCAACCTCTCGGACGAAATTGAACAACTCCTCAAGAAAAGGTATAACCTTCTGACCGAGGATAAATATCGCCTTTAACTCTTCTATCTCCCGCAAAATTGAATCAACTTGCTTCACTAATTTTGTTTCACCATTCACCATACATCACCTCCTTTTAAACTGTTTTCAAGATTTGTTCTATCTTTTCCTTCAACACTTGCGGAGTAAATGGCTTGACTATGTAGTTATTCACCCTCGCTTCAAGTGCCTCAATGACATCCTGTTTCATACCACGAGTTGTCACCATGAGAATGGGGATATTTGCAAAATTTGGATCCGACCTAACAGCTCTTGTAAGCTCAAGACCGGTCATATTTGGCATATTCCAGTCGGTTATTATGAAATCAATTCTCTCCGAATATAACTTCGCAAGCGCATCCTTTCCATCTTCTGCCTCAACAATATCAGTGTAACCAATGTTCTTCAAGGCGTTGATCACTATCCTTCTCATCGTGGGTGAATCGTCAACAACAAGAAATCTTATCTTCCCCTCTTCCATAACTCCTCACCCCTTTTTAGTTTAGATATTTTGAAACCTCATATTGAACTCGCTTTGCATTGAACGGTTTAACAAGGTAAGAATTTGCGCCAAGCTTTAAACCCATATCAATACTTTTACCATCCGAAAGTGACGAAAGTATGATTATCGGTATATCCTTAAACCTTTCATCCGAACGAAGCGTTTTTATAAGTTCAAAACCATCAAGATTTGGCATGTTAAGATCGGTTATTATCAGATCAACATTATCAACCCTTCCAAGAACCTCAAAGACCTCCATCCCATCTGAAGCAGTGATGACATTGTATCCCATATTTTCAAGCGCAAGTGAAACAAATTTTCTTATCGTGGGTGAATCATCAACAACAAGGATTGTTCTTGCCATTTTTATCACCTCACTCTTTTTTATATGCTACTGCTTTTTCAAAATAAACCACTTTAAACGCCTTTGTCACATTTCTCAAACTTTCAGAATACCCAACCATAAGATAACCACCTCTATTGAGCGAATCGTAAATTAAAGAGACAACTTCTCTTCTTGCACCTTCATCAAAATAAATCAAAACATTTCGCAATAGCACAAGGTCAAAACCCTTCATCCCCAGCATCTGAAACTTATCAACCAAATTAACCCGCTCAAAACGAACAAGCCGTTTAACCTCATCCCTCAAATAAAATTTATCCCCCTTGATCTCAAAGAATCTACTCAGATAATTTTCTGGGACGAACCTAACCGAATAATTTCCATATACTCCTATCTTCGCAACCTCAAGGACAGAACCATTGATGTCAGTTCCAATTATTTCAACCACAACATCTGGAAATTTCGGCTGGATCTTCTCAAGAAAAATCATCGCTATCGTATAGGGCTCTTCACCCGTTGAGCAACCCGCACTCCATATCCTCAAACGCCTAAAACCATTCCTCGGCTTTGAATTTATCAACTCGGGCAAAATGTTCTCTTCAATTGCTTTTAATTGCAACTCATCCCTGAAAAAATATGTCTCGTTGACGGTTATCAACCCGAACAAAATATCAAGTTCTTTACCCCTATACGGTGAAAACCTCAAAAAATCAATATACTCCCTAAACGAGGACAAACCTAACTGCTCAACTCTCTTTTTAAGCCGTGACTCTATAAAATATCTTTTGCTATCAGGAAAGAATATACCAGAGACGCGCAAAATGAACCCCCGCAATTCAAAAAATTCATCATCCCTGAGAACAACATCTGAGGAAGATGTCCTATTTGTAAATTGCGATGTCATCACAAAAAGCTTTCTCATTAAGTTAAATAAATCCTTACAACTGGGTCTTTCTGAAAATAAGGCAACGCCTTGGCAAATGCATCCGGGCTTAAAAACGGCAGAACTTCAAAAATCAACACCTTTTCATTAGGACTTACCAAGTCAAAAACGGAAAGAATTCTCTCGGCGATGACATTTTTGATTTCCTCCCCCAAATCAATCAAAATCTCCCTCTTAGCATAAAAAATCTCACCGATTAACTTTACAAATTTATCACCTGTAATTGAACTATCATTTAACGCATAACTTATAAATTTCTCCGCATCCGACTTTATTATATCAAAGGCAACTGAAGAAACCTCATCAAAAGATGTCAAGGAGACATTGATTAAAAAGCCCTTCACCTCATCAAAATCACACCACTTTGACAAAAACTTCAAAAGGTCAATTTTAAAACTTGTGTCATCGCTGTTGTAAAAAATTTCCTTCGCCCTTTGGAAGAAAAACTTGAAGAAATGTCTGTTTGACTTAAAATTGCATCCGTCACGAGAACAAATCTTAACAATTGATATCACTGCCATCTTTTGAATCGCCTTGTTCTCATCATTGACGAGATTGATTAAAAAATCAACCAACGATTTATCCCCGACCTTCCCGAGCGATTCAATAATTGCACCTTTAAGTATCGGGTCATCAACTTGGTCAAACAAGTTGATGAGAAATTCATGGATCAATTTTAAAAACTCACTCCCGTGAAATCTCTCAGCTATTTTACCAAGCGACTCAACGATTTGAATTTGCGCAAACTCAAACTTCTCAAATGAATCAATTAAAAACTCAACCGTTTTCCCACCGCCGACATTTCCAAGCGCTTCAATAACCGAGACCACAACATTTGGATCTGGATCGTTTAGTTTCCCAATCAAAAAATCCTCCGTTTTCTCATCTCCTATCAATCCCAAAACATCAATTGCCATTTTTCTTATATCTTTGTCCTCATGATTTGCCAAACTCAAAAGCGAGGGAACAGCATCTTCCCCAAGCTTAACGAGAAGTTCAGAGGAAAGGTTTTTTAAGCCAATATCATCAAAGCACATCAACTCACATACACTTTCAACGATTTTCTTTTTCATACCTTCAAAATCACTGGCTATTGACAAAAGCGATTGCGCAACTGCATCTCTCACGCCTTTATCTTTATCCCTCAAAAGCCCGATCAACTTTTCAATAACTCCCTCCCTATCGCCAAATTTAACTATCGCCTCAACAGATGCCCTTCGCTCATCTGGGTCAAAAGAGTCAAGACCTTTTAAAATCACATCAAAAGCCCTCATACCTCCCGAATTTTTGTTCTAACAATTATGCCTAAATCCTCCTCAAAAATTGAATTTTTCATATCAAAGCTTATCTCCTCCCTCGCTCCATTTATCTCAAGATAAGTGTTCTTGTAAATTGTTCCATAGACGATAAGCCGCGCTTTCCCAGCTTTTCTCATATCCTCAAGTAAATTGTTCCTTACAATTTCAAGCTGTTTTATTCGCTTTGGTATCTCATCCCGCCATCTGATCAAATTCTGAAATTGTCGCTCTTGATCTTCTGGCAACTCGCCCCAATCAATTTTTAACCTTGCAAGTGCGTAAATTTCTGACTTAACACCCTCAAGATACGATTCAAGTCGCCTTATTTCAGCCGTAACTTTTTTAAGCTTCTCAACTTGAACATCACGCCTGCCAATTATGACAACCGTCCTTGAATATTCCGCACCACCAAGCGTCTTCACCTCAACCTCACCCTTGCTCATTACCACACCGCCAATTATCACAGCATCCTTTGCGATTAACCTCCCTCCACAAACTATGTTTGCATTTACAGCTTCCCTTTTTATCACAACATTCCCATCAGCAACGAGATTTTGATTCGTTATATATCTCAACGAAACATCCCCGTGAACATAAAGCTTACCCCTGCCATAACCTATAAACCCACCGCCAATTAAAGCATTTCCCTCCACTTCAACTTCAGCATCCTCAATGTTCCCGTAAACTTCAAGATTTTTACCAACTTTAACCCTTGAACCCGACTTTATATCCCCCTTGACGATCAATGTCCCAATGAAATTCACCTCACCAAAGCTTACATCAACATTCCCATCTATCGTTAAAATTGGGGAGACCTCAATAGTCCCATCATCGTTTAAAATAAGATTACCATCCGCACTCGCAACTATGACAGAGTTATCTTGTTCTGAAAAAGACACATTTTCTCCCAAAAATATATGATTTGCCTTTCTCCCAACTCTCGCCTTTAAAATCTCACCCGTCACAGCAACACCATCAACACCTGATGTAGGCGGATAAACTACCGCTATCCTCTCACCAGCTTTCACATTCCTTATCAATGTCCTCCTGCTCATATCAAACTCAAACGAAATATAGCCATCCCTACCATCAACAGGCGGACTGCCCTCAGCAATTAAAAATTTACCTTCACTTGGATTTTCAATGAGCTTTTCTATCTCAACCATCTTTATCCCGTAGACAACACCAGACGACTTAGCAAAATTCACAATGTCATCAACGCATTTACCTTCAAGCTCTTCTTTTGATTCAATGATTAAATATGCCTTTAACTTATCTGACGCTATCTCAATTTTCATCGCTATGGCTGAAAACTTCTTTTAAAGTTTCTCTTTCCTCAACATTTAGGACCTTTTTGAGGTCAAGCAAAATTAAAAGACGATTTTCAAGCTTTGCTATTCCGATTATGTATTCGCTATCAATCCCACTGATGAGCTCCGGTGGTGGCTCAACAACGCTTTTCGGAACCCTCAACACCTCACTCACACTATCAACTATGAAACCGATAGTCTTGTCATCAATCTCAACCACAACTATTCTCGTATCTTTATCGTTTTCTTTTCTGCCAAGACCTAATCTCCTCCTTAAATTCACAACTGGGACAATCCTTCCGCGCAAATTCATCACACCTTCAACAAAATCAGGAGCATTCGGGACACGCGTTACTTCAACGAGGCGATTTATCTCCTGAACTTGAAGGATGTCAACTCCAAACTCCTCATTCCCAATTTTAAAACTCACCAACTGCAAAACTTCCTTGTAATTTTCAGCGCTAACAACATCCTGTAAATTCATCTTTGTGTCTCCTTTTTTTAATTTTTATCGGAATATTTCAAAAATTTCTTAAACTCCATTGCCTCCAACCCCTATAAATTTCTTCCCGTATTCCGCCCTCTCAATAACCTGACCGATATTAAATCTCATAACCATTTGTCTCAATTTTTCAGTCAATCCACTTAAATCGTCAACCGCCTTTGCGATTTGATGAACCCCTGCAGATGTTTGCTCAGCAATTGAACTTATTGATTCAACCGATTTACTTATCTCCTCACTGACTTTTGATTGTTCGGTGTTCGCACGAGAAATTTCAGAGATTAAATTAGCTACATCATTTGCATTTTGAACTATTTGTTTTAAGGCAAGATTTGCATTGTCTGCAAGTTTAATTCCCGCCTCAGCTACCTCAACCCCAGATTCCATAATTTTAACTACTTCGTCTGTATCAGATTGTATTTGCTTTATCATTTTGCTTATTTCCTTTGTAGCCTTCATTGTTCTTTCAGCAAGTTTTCTGACCTCATCTGCAACAACTGCAAAACCACGCCCCTGCTCACCTGCACGAGCTGCTTCAATAGCGGCGTTCAAAGCGAGTAAATTCGTCTGATCAGCAATATCCTCAATCACATCTATTATCTCCCCGATTTGACTGCTGCTTTTACCGAGAACTTGAACGCTTTGAGCTGAATTTCTAACAACATCCGCAAGGCGACGCATCTGCTCAATCGTGGCTATGACTGCTTTGCTCCCTTCATTTGCAAAGGAACTATTCGCCTGAGCAAGTTCAGCTGCCCTTTCAGCCCCGCGCGCATTTTCAATCACAGTCCTTGACATCTCTTCAATAGCAGAAACAACCTCAGCTATTTGCCTTGCTTGATCCTGAACAGCAGTTGACATCTCCTCAGTTGAACTACTGATCTGGGATGTCGCATTCGCAACAGCATTGCTTGCATCAATTATCTCTTTTATTAAACCCCTCAAATCAACTATCATCTTGTTCAACTTCATAATCAAAGCCCCAACCTCATCATCTTTTTCAGGGATTCCTTCCTTAGTTAAATCCCCATTTGAAACCGCCTCAATTATATCAAAAATTTTCCTTATCTGAACTTCAAGATATTCCTGTTGCTGTTGTATTCTCCCCTTCGCCTGCTCCGCCTCAACCCTTAATCTCTCTGCTAACTCCCTCTGCGATGAAATCTCCTCAATTGATTCCCTTATGCTCTCAACCATCTTGTTAAATGACCTGACAAGAACACCTATCTCATCACCACGATCAACCCATTCCTTTATCTCAACATTCACATCACCATTGGCCACAGTCTCAGCAGCTCTCTGAACGCTCTCAACCGGTTTGACAAACCAAGCGACCACGATATAACTAAACACAAGCCCAAGCAATAAAGCAAACACAATAAATCCCAAATTAAGCAAATGCGCCCCTGATAACACCTCTTTGATTGTAACCTTTGAAGCACCAAATCTAACATATCCAACAACCTCACTATCACGATAAACCTTCGCTTGGACATCAAGGATATCCTCACCCCTGACATTCAAATCAACATAACTTACATCCTCTGAAAATTTTCTTAAACCTCCCATTTCGCCCCCTAAATAATCAAGATTTTTCTCAGCCAAGACCTTGCCATCAACCCCGTAAATCACAATATAACGGAATCTCACTAACTCATTCTGATAAAAATTCTCAATGACTTGCTTGAGTTGATTCACATCTTGAAGCAAGATCAAATAAACTGATTCATGCGAGAGCAATTCGCTCACACTTTTAACCCTTTTGATAAATTGTCTCTCAATCTCTCTTCCAAGGATCGTTGAATAAATCAGGGATACAGCAATAGCGATAAAAAGAACCATAATTTCAATCCCTATGAAAGTTTTATAACGCCACTTCAAGTTGTTGAATTTTTTAATTAGCCACATATTGCACCCTCTCCTTATAGTTTTCTGGAATTGTCAAGTTAAGAGCATTCGTAATTTTATCGTTGACAAAAATTTTTAAATCTTCACCCGCTTCAAGTGTAAAAAGCCCACCCTCTTTAACCATCTCAACGCTTGGAACAGCAACCGGAATCTTGTTCAAAAGCGAGTTCTTTAAAATATATTCTCTTGCTATTGGATGAGCAGAAACATCTTGCACATCAAAAATCCATAAGAAATCAACACCGCCCTTTATAACTTCATTAAATCTCTGAGCAATGTCCTTCAACTCTCTCACATCCCCAATTACAATTTTCACCCCTGCTGAAAAACCCGCCTTTTGAAGTTTTTCAACTAATCCCGGATTTTTGCTCAAATCACAAAGCAAACCGACTTTCTGCATATCTGGCTTGAACGATTTCATCATAAAAAGATATTGAAGTGGCGTCGCCTTCTGAGAAAAGGCAACGAAATGAAACAAAACAAAGAAAAATAAAATTTTCCTCATACTTCAACCTCAATTTGTTTTGTTTAAATCAGCAAGAATTTGAGTTATAATTCTCTCAAGGACACCAAGGTCAGCTGGCTTCTGCAAAATCGCTGTTACTTCAATCCCTTCAAGTTTTTCATTCGTTATCTCGCCAACATATCCACTTAAAATCACGATTTTAAAATCACGCTTGAACTTCAAAATTTCCCTTATCATCTCAATCCCAGTCATATCAGGCATCTTATAATCAGTGATTAAAATTTGAAACTCAACCTGTTGAGCTTTTTTAATTCCTTCCGAACCATTACCTGCTTCCACAACCTCAAGCCCAAGGATCGTTAGAAATTCCTTCAAAGTCACACGGACAAGTTCATCGTCATCAACAAGAAGAATTCGCTTTGGCATTTAATTTCTATGTTTTTTCTACGACAATTAAACGCCTCAAAAGATGTGCCATTTGGAATTATTGAAATTTTCAAAAATTTTAAAAGCGATGTCCAATCCCCTGGCTAATATTGAGCAATCGTCTAAAAATTTTGAATAAAATTGAGCAACGGGAAATCGCAATAAAATGAAACTATATCCATGACGGATTTGTTGAAAATTTTGAAAATCTTTTCAAAACAAAATTTGGAGAACAAAGATGAAGACCATAAAATTTTTTGCCTTCGTTTTAATGCTTCTTTTCTTCTCCGCATCAGCGGTTATTTCGCAGGGTTCAAAAGGAGCAACTGCTAAGAAAGTCACCCTAAAGGGCGAGATATTAGACCTTGCTTGTTATGTGGCTGGGGAAAAGAAGGGAGCAGAGCATAAGAAATGCGCAGAGATGTGTATCAAGGGTGGCGCTCCAATTGGAATTTTAACCGATGACGGCAAGGTTTATCTTCTTGTTGAAAATCACCAGAAGCCAGAACCATATGAGAAATGCAAGGAATTCGCCGCTGAAAAAGTTACAGTGACGGGCTCGCTATATCAACGGGGTGGATTAGCAGGTGTTGTCGTTGAATCAGTTGAACCTTCAAAGTAAAATAAAAGGGCGGGCTAAACCCCGCCCTCTTTCTAAAATAAATCCCCCGCTTAAACGCCATGGGGAAAAACCAAATTTATCCCTGGGTTATCTTTTTCTTCGTCGTCATATCTATCAATGTCCTGCTTGTCTATTTATCAATTCGCCTTCCGGAGTATACCCCCGTTTGGAAAGGGAGAGAAATCGCCAACAAATACGGATGTTTCAATTGTCACGGCTTTGAAGGTCAAGGGGGAATGAAAAATCCAAATTATAAATATGGCGAAGTCCCCTCCTGGCAAGGTGAGACCGCAATGATGTTCATCGTTGATGAAAATGATATAAAGGAATGGATACTTTACGGGAAACCAAAACGATTAGAAAAAATTGATCATGGCGGTTTAATCAAGATGCCAGCCTATGAGAAAGTAATCTCGGAAAAGGAGCTAAAAAACTTAACAATTTATCTAAAAGCGGTCATGGGCTTAATTCAAATAAACGATGAAAAAGCTAAAATTGGTTTTGAAATCGCAAAGAAAAACGGCTGTTTCGGTTGCCATGGTCCATATGGAATGGGTGGAATGCCAAATCCGAAATCACTTAAAGGATACATCCCAGGCTGGGATGGCCCCGACTTTGCGAAACTCGTCAAAAATGATGATGAGCTTAAAGAATGGATAACAAATGGAATAATAGAACGGCTCAAAAAGAATAAATTCGCAAAAAGATTCATTGAGCAACAAATCGTAAAAATGCCAGCATACAAAGATGTCTTGACAGATGAAGAAGTTGAGGAGATAATTTACTACATAAAATGGTTAAGGGGGCAAAAATTTTAAACCGCATTGAAAAGAGCAACAACCGCTTGACCAAGCGATATCCCACCATCATTGGGAGGAACTTTTGAATGAGTATAAACTTTAAACCCCGCCTTTTCAAGCTCTGAAATCGTCTTTTTGACAAGCAAAGCATTTTGAAAAACTCCACCGCTTAACACAACATCGTTTATCCCTGTTTCGGATTTTATTTTCTGTGCGACCTCGCAGATTATCCTTGCGATAGTGTTGTGAAATTTACCCGCTATCTTTGAAACATCAAGACCGCTCTCAATATCTTGAACCACTCCCCTTATCCCCTGTTTGAAACTTATCCGCCATGGCTTCATAGAATCAATAATTTCAAATTCATATACCCCGGATTCATCTTCATCAGCTACCATTTGAAATTCCATTGCAGCTTGTGCCTCATAATTAACCTTCAACCTCACTGAACAAATCGCTGATACCGCATCAAACAATCTTCCCACAGCTGAGGTCATCGGTGAGTTTATGCCTTTGTCAATCATTTTAAGTAGAATTTTAACCTTGCTCCAATTTTCCTTCAAAAACTTAACAAACGGAATCTCAATTAATTGGAAATGATCACCGAAAGAATACACAAGATAGGAAAGCGCCATCCTCCAGGGTTCTTTTATAGCAATTTCTCCGCCCGGCAAAGGGACATAGTCAAAATGTGCAATTCTTTCAAACCTTGCCAGTTCCGTTATTAGGAATTCCCCGCCCCAAATTTTCCCATCCGTTCCGTAGCCAGTTCCATCAAATGCAACCCCGATTACAGGTCCAGACAATCCATTCTCAGCCATACAGCTGACAACATGAGCGTGATGGTGTTGCACTGGAACTTTTACCGGGATGTCAAGTTCAAGCGCAAACTTGGTTGAGAGATATTCCGGGTGCATATCGTAAGCGAGAACCTCGGGTTTCAAGTCAAAAAGTTTCTTGAAATGCTCAACCCCTTCAATTAACGACTTCAAAGTCGCCCAATTTTCAAGGTCACCTATGTGATGACTTAAAAAAGCATATCTTCCCTTCAAAAAACAAAAAGTATTTTTAAGATGACCCCCAACGGCGAGGACTTGTTTTTTCGCCTCAAATTGAAGTTTCACCGGATAAGGAACATACCCACGAGAACGCCTAAACACAACTGGTTTCCCAGCAATGACTGCGCTCACGGAATCATCACAACGCATATGAATTTCACGATTATGCACAAGGAAAAAATCCGCTATCTTGCCCAATCTTTCAAACGCATCATCATCTTTGTAAGCAATCGGTTCTTCAGTTAAATTTCCACTCGTCATCACAAGAGGTAAATTTACCTCCCGCATCAAAAGATGATGCAATGGGGTATAAGGCAACATAACTCCAAGATAGGAATTTCGTGGAGCAACTTCATAAGCAATCGGACAATCTCGCCTTTTCTTGATCAAAACAATGGGTCGCTGAATTGATGTCAAAAGCTCTAATTCAACCTCATCATAATTACAGATTTTATCAAGCCAATCAACATCTGGAATCATAATCGCAAACGGCTTTTCAATTCTCATCTTCCGTTTCCTTAATTCAGCAACAGCATTATTATTTAAAGCATCGCAAGCGAGATGATAACCACCAAGTCCTTTGATGGCAACTATAAACCCATTTTTTAAAATTTTTGAAACCTCTTTTATCGGGTCTTCACAATTAATTTCATTTAACTTATTGTCAAAAAGTTTAAGTGATGGACCACAAACGGGACACGCATTCGGTTGAGCATGAAATCTTCTATTTGATGGATCATGATATTCACTCTCACATTCCTGACACATCTTGAACACAGCCATTGTCGTCTTGGCCCTATCATAAGGGACATCAACTATGATTGTAAACCTCGGACCGCAATTTGTGCAATTTATAAATGGATACCTATACCTTCTATCGGACGGGTCAAATAGTTCCCTTAGGCAATCATCACAGGTAGAAACATCGGGTGAAATTAAAACAAACTTCTCCTCTCCCCCCTTGCTTTTTTCAATGAAAAATTCAGAATAACCCTTAACCTGCGTTTCCTCTGTAAATATCCTCTCAACGAGCGCAAGCGGTGGCGCCTTCTTTGGGATAGATTTTATAAATTCATCTATTAACCCCTCCTCCCCTTCAACCTCTATATAAACCCCATTTGTGTCGTTGTAAATATACCCTTTCAAACCAAGTTCACTGGCGAGTTTGAAAACAAACGGTCTGAAGCCAACACCTTGAACTATACCTTCAATGTAAATTTTTTTCGCTCTTAACATTTTCCCTGAACTTTGCAACTCTGTTTCTAAACCAACTCACCCATTCATCAAGTCCAATCCCAGTCTTACAAGATATCGGAAAAATTTTTGCCGTCGGATTCACCTCACGAACATTTTTTTCAACTTCGCTCAATTCCACCCCTGAATACGGCAAAAGATCAATTTTGTTCAACAAGACGACTTCAACCTCGTGAAACATAAGGGGATATTTCTTTGGCTTTTCAACCCCTTCAACAACACTATAAACCATAACTTTCAAATCCTCGCCAAGATAAAATTCCGCTGGACAAACAAGATTTCCAACATTTTCAATGAATAGGATATCAAAACCATCAAGTTTAAACTCATGCAACGCATTGTGGATCATACGAGCATCAAGATGACAGACATTCCCCGTAGTTATTTGATAAGCTGGGACACCAAGCGCTTTTATCCTTTCGGAGTCAACGCTAGTTTGAAGGTCTCCTTCAATCACCGCGATGGAAAAGTCATTTTTCAATCGCTTTATCGTTTCCTCAAGTAAAGATGTCTTACCCGCCCCAGGGGCTGACATAACATTAACTGTGAAAATCCCATACCTTCTGAAAATTTCCTTGTTTTCAAAGGCAATTTCCTCATTCGCCTGAAGAATCTTCGTTCCTATGTCAATTTTGTGCATTTGAACCTCCAATCTTTATTATTCAATTTCAATATATTCAACCCTCATCTCCCTTCCCGATACAATTTCCATCGGGTCTCCACACCTTGAGCAAAACAAATTGAAATCATCCACACCGTTAATTTCAAAACCACAGACCTTACATCTTGCCTTGAACTCAACTATCTCAATTTCAAGTTCGGCATTTTCAGCAACAGTTCCACTCTTTGCTATTTCAAATGAAAACTCAAGCGCCTCTTTCACAACACCGCTGAACTCACCTATTTGAACTTTCACTTTTCTAACACCACTTGAATTATGCTTCCTCGCCTCACGCTCAACTATCTCAATTATACTCTGTGCTATCGCCATCTCATGCATAAATTTGTAACTTTGATTTTCATTTAAAACATCACTTCAAAAGCTGAAAAGGCAAAATAAGTCGTGCTGACAAGCGCGTTCATATTGTTGAAAGCGAAGTTTATCCTTGATAGGTCATTCGGCTTGACTATCAAATGCTGGTAAATCAGAAAAATCGCTATTATGAAAAGTCCAACCGTATAAATTCCCCCAAGGTTTAAAAGAAATTTCAGCGAAAGGAATAAAACAAATGCAACAGCGTGAATGAGTGATGAAATTTTAAGTGCGTTTTTAATCCCGAATTTTTGAGGTATGGAATAAAGCCCAAATTTTTTGTCAAATTCATAATCTTGACACGAGTAGATTATATCGGAGGCGGAAATCCAAGTTAAAACAGCAAATCCAAGGACGATTGGCGGTAGTTCAAATTTTCCAGCTATAGCAAGCCATGCCCCAACGGGAGCAAGACCAAGTGAAATGCCAAGAAATAGATGAGAAAACCAAGTAAATCTTTTCGTAAATGAATAAAAGAAAATCACAGCTAACGCGACAGGGGAAAGATAAAAGCAAAGTTTGTTAAGTTTATAAGCAGAAAATATGAATAAAACGGATGAAATAGATATAAAAATCACTGCTTCAGCGATTGATATTTTCCCAGATGGCAGTTCTCTATCCTTCGTCCTCGGATTTAAAGCGTCAATGTCTTTGTCAACGACACGATTAAACCCCATTGCTGAACTTCTAGCGCTGACCATAGCGACAAGAATCCAAAACAATTTTTCCAGTGTAACTTTGTAAAAAATTGACGAGAAAACAACGCTTGAAAGCGCAAAAGGAAGAGCAAAAATAGTATGTGAAAATTTTATCATCTTCCCATAAGTTAAAATTTTATCAATCAGACCCTCAACTCTCATCCTTTGCTCCTTTAGGTTCTTCAATTCCATATTCTTGCAATTTTCTGTATAGGGTTCTTCTATCAATGCCAAGGATTTTCGCTGCGTTTGACTTGTGCCATCCCGTTTCCTTTAAAACTTTAAGTATATACCTTTTTTCAAGCTCGTTAAGCGTTATCCTTTCCCCAAGCGTTAATTCATCAATGATCGTATCAACCTTGCACACCCTTATATAAGGTGGGAGATCATCAACTTTTATTTCATCATCTACTGATAAAACAACAAGCCGTTCAATTAAATTTTCAAGTTCCCTTACATTTCCAGGCCACGAATACTTCATCAAACAGGACAACGCCTCACGAGAAATCCTGATGTTTGGTCTTCCTGCTTCACTGCCATATTTCTTCAAAAAATGCTCAACAAGAAGTGGGATATCTTCCGTTCTCTCTCTTAATTCAGGTAAATAAATCGGTATAACATTGAGCCGATAGAACAAGTCCTCCCTGAAATTTCCTTCCTTGACCGCTTTTTCAAGGTCTTTATGTGTCGCTGCGATGATCCTCACATCAATTTTTTTCGGTTTGTCGCTTCCGACAGCTCTTATTTCTTTATCCTCAATAACACGCAGAAGTTTTGCCTGCATAGCAAGGGACATATCCCCAACTTCGTCAAGGAAAATAGTTCCACCGTTTGCTTCCTCAAATAAACCCTTTCTGCTGGCAACTGCACCTGTAAAAGCGCCTTTTTCATGACCAAAAAGTTCCGACTCAAGCAAACTCTCAGGGATAGCGCTACAATTTACAGCTATAAATGGCTTATCTTTCCTGGGACTATTATAATGGATCGCCCTCGCAACAAGCTCCTTCCCAGTCCCACTCTTACCGTAAATTATAACATTGCTATTCGTGTTTGCAACCTGTTTTATAAGTTGAAAAACTTTCTGCATCTGCGGGCTTTTACCAATTATGTTCCCGAAAGAATATCTCTGCCAAACCTCCCTACGCAAAAATTCAACTTCCTTTTTCAAATGAATCCTCTCAGAAGCACGCTCAATTATCAAAGCAAACTCCTCCATATTGAACGGCTTGACAATATAATCATACGCCCCAAGCTTCATTGACTCAACAGCAGAACTCACAGTCGCAAACGCAGTTATCATTATCACGATGACATCAGATGAAAGCGACTTGATTTGCTTCAAAATTTCAAGCCCATTTATCTCAGGCATGTTTATATCGGTCACGACTATATCAAAACCATCGCTTTGGAATTTCTCAATCGCCTCTCTTGGCTTTGACGATGTTTCAACAACAAATCCACGCTTTGTTAAAACCTTTTTCAAAAGTTCAAGCATTTTTACATCGTCATCAATGATGAGAATCTTAACCTCGTTAGATATCTGACTCTGCTGTGTCATCTCTTTCATCGCAATTGGTTGTCAATGATGGGAACTTCAATGTAAATGTAGTGCCTTTGCCTGGCGTGCTTTCAACTTCAATTTTACCATTATGCTCATCCATTATCCTCTTGCTGACAGCAAGTCCAAGCCCCGTCCCTTTCCCTGCCTCTTTTGTCGTGAAAAACGGCTCAAAAATCCTGTTAAGATTTTCAGGCGCAATTCCAATACCATTATCTTTGAACTTTATATTCACATAACCATCCTTAGAAAATGTTTCTATTTCAATGACGCCGTTCTCATTTATAGCTTGGATTGCGTTGACAATTACGTTCAAGAAGACCTGATGTATTTGAGAACAATCGGCATATATACAAGGTATACTTTCGCTAAATTTCAAATTTAATTTTATCCTTGACTTTTCAAATTGATGTTTCAAAAGTTCTACGACATGGGCTATTTCTTTGTTGACATTTACCTTTGTATAATTTGGCTTGCGTGGGCGTGCAAATTCAAGGAGTTGTTTTATAAGATTTGCTATCCTTTCCGCTTGCGAAATTATCGTCTCAAGTTCCTCCCTGTAAGGATTGTCCTCCCCCATCTCCATGATCAAATACTCTGCATTACCGGAGATGACATTTAACGGTGTCCCAATTTCATGAGCTATACCAGAGGCAATTTGACCAATCAAAGCAAGTTTATCCGAGTGCTGAATCTGTTTTTCCAGTTCTTTAACCTTGGTAATATCTTTAACTATTGCGATGCTTCCAAGGATTTCACCGCTTTCATCTTTTATTAAGCTTCGCGATAAATTTACCATTATTCTCCTTCCATCTTTTGTGACCCTTTCCGTCTCGTAATTTTCAATATAGCCCTTCCTTAAAGTTTCTTGAAAAAGCCACTCAAGCTCCCCCTTCTTTTTAAGTTCTTCTGGAATTATCGGGTCTACAGTTTTACCGAGCATTTCATCGGCGCTATAGCCGAAAATTCTTTCAGCGCCCTTGTTCCAGAAAAAAATTTTGTAATCGTTATCAAGTGCTATAACAGCATCGGAATAATTTTGAATTATTGAATGCAAAACCCTCTCGTGGATAGAACGCCCTTTCTTGGCAAGTTCAATAATGCGATTCACATACCTTACGAAAATCCCGTGAATCTTTTCAACATCTTCTTTTTTAAGATGGGTGAAATTCTCGGAAAGTTCCTCCTTCAATGATTTATCTATCTCGTCTAAAATTTCATCAAGCTTGTTCAAAATTCTGCGTTCCATAATGGAAAAGTTTTGATTTTTCAGGATAAAGTTACGAATAAGCACCTTAAAAATCAATTTTGAAATCCTGCAAACTTGATAATTTGAAAACAACTGATTATATTTTTGAAGAGTTTGAATTTAAAATAAACAAAAAAAGGATAAACACATGGCGGAAACACTTGACGCCCTTGGAATGATTGAAACAAAGGGTTTAGTCGGAGCAATTGAAGCAGCCGATGCGATGTGCAAAGCTGCAAAAGTCACGCTAATTGGAAAAGAAGTAATTGGCGGTGGATATGTGACTGTAATGGTTCGGGGAGATGTCGGAGCGGTAAAAGCAGCAGTTGACGCCGGAGCAGCAGCAGCTCAACGCGTCGGCGAACTCGTCTCAGTCCATGTGATACCAAGACCGCATGCCGATGTTGAACTAATTCTACCGAAGCGACCCGAGGGAAAGTAAATTAAAAGGGTTTCAAACTATGATTGAATATGCACTCGGCTTAATAGAGACAAGAGGACTTGTAGCTGCAATTGAAGCAGCTGACGCAGCCTGTAAAGCTGCTAATGTTAAACTCGTCGGGAAAGAATATATAGGTGGAGGTTATGTGACGATCAAAATAATCGGTGAGGTCGCCGCAGTAAAAGCAGCTGTTGACGCCGGAGCAGCAGCAGCTCAACGCGTCGGCGAACTCGTCTCGGTTCATGTCATCCCAAGACCGATTGATGACCTTGAAATGCTCATCTATCCCGAAAAGCCATCCGAAATCTCAGGTGGTGAAATCTCCGTTGACCCAGCTGAACTTCCCGAGGCGCAATCGCCAGAAGAACTTCGCTCCCAGCTTGAAAATCTAACCGTGATGAATCTACGCTCAATAGCAAGGAAAATTGAAGGAATAGGTCTATCCGGTCGCGAGATCTCAAAAGCAACAAAAGAGGAATTAATTGAAAGAATTATCAAAGTGAAATTCGGTTGAACTAAATGAAAAATTATGTCTCACTCCTTGTCTCCTTCTCCTTCGCCTTTATTCTATGGTTGGTCGTAAACTTAAACGGCGAGTATGAAGAAAATTTCAAAGCTGAAATTTTAGTCAAAAACATCCCTACGGAAAAATCTCTTAAAAGCGACTATCCTGAAAATATAAATCTAAAAGTCAAAGGGCAGGGCTGGAAAATCCTGCCCATTTATTTTTTTTATCACCCTAAAATTATAATTGACCTTGCAAACATTCAAAAAAATTTAAACATCCGTCTCGTTAACAATCACCGCGTTATGTTCATACTTCCAAGTGGCGTCAAAGTAGTAAGCGTTGAGCCGGAGACATTGAGCATTGAACTTGATAAAAAAGCAACGAAGAAAGTTCCGATCGTGCTTGACTTTGAAATCAAAAAAAATGGATATGACTTCGCATATCCTCCAAGGTTAAACCCTGACAGCGTCACAATCACAGGAGCTGAATCAATCCTTGAAAAAATACAAAACATCAAAACGGGGAAAATCATAATTGAAAAAGAACAAAAGTACGAAATTGTTAAACTCCCGCTTGTAAATCCGAACAAACGATTAATTACCTTAAGCAATGAAACAGTTGAAGTCATCTACTCGGTAGATCAAATTGCCGAGAGGGAATTCAATCTCCCAGTTCAAGTCATAAATTTGCCACAAGATAAAGAAGTCATTCTTTTCCCGCCCGAGATAAAAGTTGTGTTAAGAGGTGCCCTTTCATCGCTTGTTGAACTTGAATATAAACCCAACGAACAGGATAAGAACTTAAAAGCATTCGTTGATTACCGAGATGTGGTAAGCGATAAAACAGGTCTTGTAAAACCACAGGTGATAGTTCCAGAAAACTTTAAACTCATAAGTTTCAGCCCTGAGGGCTTAAGTTATATCATAAGGCAAAAGTAAAATTTAAATTGACGCGATGCTTGGTTTACTTTTTGCTTTTCTATTTCAACTTTTCCAAATCAGCGAACTTCCGAAAACAAGAGCGGAGATTTCAAACTTCACAGAGACATCAACATATTCCGATGTAATCACTTTCATTGAAGGAATTTCTAAACAAAGCGAAATCATAAATTCAACCGTTTTCGGGAAAAGTTTTGAAGGCAGAGACCTTCCCCTTGTCGTTTTATCAAAGCCGAAGATTACCAGCCCGCAGGAAGCTCATTCAAGTGGTAAATTGATAGTTTTACTTCTCGGGAACATACACGCAGGCGAAGTTGAAGGAAAGGAGGCGATTCTTCACACCATAAGAAAATTCCACAGCGATGAAAAATTCAAAAAACTTCTCAACGAACTCATCATCCTTGCAATCCCAATTTTAAATGCCGATGGAAATGAAAAGATAAGCACTGCGAATAGACCACATCAGAAAGGACCAATCGGAGGTGTCGGTATCAGAGAAAACTCCCAAGGGCTTGATTTGAACAGGGACTTCACGAAACTTGAAACCCCGGAGATAACCTCTCTTGTGATGAATGTCTTCAACAAATGGAAGCCACATCTTTTGATTGACTGTCACACAACAAACGGTTCATATCACGGATATGTTTTGACCTATGCGACAAATTTAAATCCAAACGGCGACGAGAGGATAGCCTCATTTATCAGGGATGAACTTCTCCCAGAGGTCACTGAGAAGATGTTTAAAAAATATGGCTACAGGACATTCTTTTACGGAAATTTCATTGACCCGCTTGACCCTTCAAAAGGTTGGATCACATTTGACCACAGACCGAGGTTCGGGACCAATTACTTTGGTTTGATAAATCGCTTTTCAGTGTTAAGTGAAGCTTACGCATATGCCGATTTCAAGACAAGGATTGACGCCACGGAGAAATTCATAGAGGAAATTTTAATGTTCGCATCAAAAAACCGTAAAAAGATGCTGAAACTTATAAAACAAGTTGACAGCGAAACTTCAAGTGGGAAAATTGATTCGCTTGGGATAAAATTTCAAATCGCGGGAAAACCAGCTGAAATTTGGGGATATAAAACAATTGAATACATTGACTCATTGACCGGGGAGAAGAAAAGAAAGGTTAGCGACAAGATTGAACTCTTTAAAACAACAAACTTCGGCGAATTCAAAACCGTTAAAAAAAGAAGTGTGCCAGACGCATATGTTTTCCCAGGGAATTTTGAGGTCGTAGCGGAGAAATTAAAGCAGCACGGAATAAAGATAGAAAAAGTTAAAGGAAAGTTTAAAGCGAAGGCGGATGTTTTCATAGTTGATAGTTTGAAGCGATCCGAAAGAAAATTTCAAGGGCATAACGAAACGGAACTATTTGGTCGTTTTGAAGAAATGGAG
Source organism: Candidatus Thermokryptus mobilis (assembly GCF_900070205.1). Classification (NCBI taxonomy): domain Bacteria; kingdom Pseudomonadati; phylum Candidatus Kryptoniota; genus Candidatus Thermokryptus; species Candidatus Thermokryptus mobilis. The sequence goes on from NZ_FAOO01000010.1 coordinate 26,262, forward strand.
GTTGAGATAGACAGCGGTTATTATTATGTTCAAACGCAACAGGAAAAACTTGGTTTGATTTTCTATCTCCTTGAACCGGAAAGTGATGATGGTTTTGCAAATTGGAATTTTTTTGATGAGTTTTTAATTGCTGAATTAAAAGACAAAGGCAAGGCGATTTATCCGGTTTATAAAATCAAAAATAAATTGAGGAGGTAAAAATGAAAACAGTGGCGGTTTTTTCAATTGCAGTTATGATTTTGTTTCTGTTCAATTTTCCTTCAAACTTCGTTGAGCCAAAGATAAGTGCGACTTTTTCAATAGTTGCCTTTGACCCTGAGGCAAGGGAAGTTGGCGTTGCAGTACAGTCAAAATTCCCTAATGTCAGACCTATAGTCCCTTGGGCAAAGGCGGAAGTCGGAGCAATAGCAACTCAAAGTTTTGCAAATGTCAGCTACGGACCAGTTGGACTTGCGCTACTTGAAAACGGTGCAACCGCTGAGCAAGCATTACAAATTTTGCTACAAAACGACCCAAAGAAAGAAATAAGACAAGTTGGAATAGTTGATTTCAAGGGAAATTCTGCAAGTTGGACTGGAAATGAATGCTTTGATTGGGCTGGTGGAATAGTTGGTTATGGTGAGGGGAAAAAATACGGCGGAAAGGGTCAAATCATCACAGGAAGATATTACGCCGTTCAAGGGAATATACTTGTTGATCAAAGAACTGTTGAAGCGATGGCAAAAGCATTTGAAGAAACAAAGGGAACATTGGCAGACAAACTCGTCTCGGCTCTCGTTGCAGGTGGGAAAGCCGGGGGCGATAGAAGAGGCGAACAATCAGCAGCTTTGCTTGTCGTCAAAAAGGGCGCTGGATATGATAGCACCATGGATAACTACATTGACATAAGCATCTACGATCATCCAAAGCCACTTGAAGAACTTCAACGACTTTACAATCTTCATAAACTTTACTTCTTCAAAAGCGATCCGAAGAACCTTGTAAAAATTGACGAAAAAATTTGTCGGGAACTTCAACAGATAATGAAAGACCGCGGATTTTACGATGGACCCGTCAACGGAATTTTTGATGCGAAAACCAAGAAAGCATTACAGGACTTCATGGGATGGGAAAATTATGATGTGAGGATAAGAGAGGATGACTTGATTGATATTGAAGTTTTGCAGGACATAAGAAAAAATTATGAACAATGGAAAGCTAAATATGGCAAAAAATAAAGCACTTGTAATCATAACTTTGCTCGGTCTTGTAAGTTTATTTGCTGATGTAACTTATGAAGGGGCTCGCGGTGTAACTGGACCATTTCTTTACACGCTTGGCGCTACAGCTGGGTTTGTCGGATTAGTCAGTGGTGTTGGAGAGTTGTTTGGCTATGGATTTCGCCTTGTAGCTGGATATGTCGCTGACAAAACAAGAAAATACTGGGCGATAACAATTTTGGGTTACTTCATAAACCTCGTCTCTGTGCCTTTGCTTGCCTTCGCTGGAAGATGGGAGATAGCTTCAATTTTAATTGTTGCAGAAAGATTTGGAAAAGCGATAAGGACACCAGCAAGGGATACAATTTTGTCCTACGCTTCTTCAAAAATTGGCTTTGGAAAGGGATTCGGGCTTCACGAGGCGCTTGACCAAATTGGAGCAATCGCTGGACCCCTTATCGTTGCAGGTGCAATTTCAACAAGCAAAAGTTATTCAAATGCATTTCTCATACTTGGAATTCCAGCTGCTATCTCCCTAATTTTCCTTTTAATCACCTCAGCAATTTATCCGAAACCGGAAAGATTTGAATCAGAAGATAATAAAACGCAAAATGCAAACCATTTCAGCAAAACCTTTTACCTTTATCTTTTATTTAGCGCCTTTACTATCTGTGGCTTTCCACATTTTCAAATTCTATCTTTTCACCTCAAAAAAATACAACTTGTAAGCGACGAAGTCATACCTCTTATGTTTGCCTTCGCCATGGGAGTTGATGCAATTGTAGCTTTGATAATCGGTCCGATTTTTGATCGTTTCAGATCAAATATCCTATTTCTAATTCCGCTCGTTTCAGCTCCTATTTCCGTTTTCGCATTTGCATTTGACAAAATACTTCCCGTAATGTTCTCAATTTTTCTCTGGGGTTCAACAATGGGACTTCAAGAGACAATTATGAAATCGGCAATTGCGGATATAATCCATCCAGAAAAAAGAGCTAGAGCATTTGGAATTTTCCACGGATTATATGGATTTGCTTGGTTTGCTGGAAGTTTTGTGATGGGCTTGTTATACGAGGTCTCAATTTATCTACTTATAACATTCTCTCTCTTACTTCAAGCTCTCTCACTTATAACCTTTTTACAGCTCAAGCGGACCTAACCTGTATGATAAACTTATTTCCCGAGGTCAGCTCTGAGGGTTCAACTAGGACAAAACCGCCATGTAGTTCAATCAACATCTGGAAAACTTTTAAACCGAGAAGGTTATATGGGGGTGTGAACTCAAAATTTGAAAGTGCGTATGGATTGAACAAAATTTTTGCGAACTCAAGCGGGAGCTTAGGCGCCTCGTCACGAACCACGACAAATACAAATCTTCCATCCTTGCCAGACCTTATCGTTTGAGTTATTGATATTGCTCCACCTGAGGGCATTGCTTCCGAGACCAAATCAATGAAAATTTTAAATCCCACCCTCAATAAGTTATCATCCCCTTGAATTATCGCCTCCCTTGCTAGGTTAAGTTCAAACTTCACATTTTCGTATTTCCCCTTAACTTCCTCAATTAAATTTTTCAGCAATGCGCTCAAATCAACAATTCTCATATCCATTTTTTCAACGCCAGCAACTATATCGTTTATAATGGTGTAATAATCCACGATCTCAAACCACTTTTTCAACTTCTTCAGGTCTTCTGAAATGCTAGCTTTAAATTCATAACTTATCCCCTCGCTCAATATCAAAATTTCCATCACTCCTTTAAGCGTTGAAAAAATCCTCTTTATCTCGTTTATAAAAAATTTCGCTGTGCCCGTTTGTGCTTTCTTCGCTTCAAGTTCAAGTATTTTCATCCTTAAAACTGACCTAACACGTGCGGTCAATTCAGCCAACTTTATCGGTTTGTAAAGATATTCAATCGCACCAAGGTTAAAACCGCGTTCAAGGTTTTCCTCATCAACATACTGCCCAGTAAGAATTATCACAGGTATATCTTTTGTTGAAGGGTTCTGTTTTAATTTAAATAAAGTTGTGAAGCCGTCCATAACAGGCATACTTATATCAAGCAAAATCAAATCCGGCTTCTTTTCTTGCGCAAGTGTAAACCCAACAAGACCATTTTCGGCCAATATGACATCATAACCTTCAAGTTCAAGTGCGTTTTTAAGGGTCTCCCTTAGCTCCTTTTCATCATCAACCACAAGTATCGTCATAAGATTAAGCTTTTTCTGTTTTAACTTCGTTTGTTTCCTCTTTTATCTCTTCAATTACAAGCTTTTCTTCAAACTCCTTCACCTCCATCAAAAGACGCTCAATCCTCCTGCATCCTTGTTCAATTGCCCTGACATCTCTTATAGTTTCATTGTCGTAGGGGAAACGTCTCTCAATCCTTGCCGATGCGCTCATGATTATAGTCAGCGGATTATAAATCAAATCCCTGAGGGAAAATGTGAAATCTTTTACCATTTTCAACTTCGCTATTTGCGTTTCATATTGTCTGATCTGTTCAAGCCGAAGTTTTTCCTCGCGGTGTTGTTGCTCCTTCAAATTGATAAGCTTTACAAAAAGATAAGACAAACCCCATATCCACAGAAGTGAATCAAAATGTGTAAATATATCAGAAAAAGACACAAAACCTTCCCTGATTTTTCTAAAAAGATCAAGCGTTGTGAAAAGATAGTAAAGGTAAATTATCAAAGCAGAAAAAAGGGCGGGATGTTTCAAGACAAAGTCATCAACAAACTCACGCCAAATTTTTCTTATCATTATGACTACCTCCATCTTTTGTTTGCTCTTCTGCAAGTGGAATTTTAAGTATAAAACTCGTTCCTTCGCCGACTCTCGTCTTTACATCAATTTGGATATTATATTTCTCAGCCAATCTTTTCACAGTAGCAAGTCCAATACCAGTGCCAACTGGCTCACTTGTATCACTACGGGTGTAAATCGTCGGCTTCGTCGTAAAGAACATATCCCAAATTTTGGGCAAAATATCGTCAGGTATACCTGTCCCAGTGTCGGTGATTTCAACTATCGCAAAACCGTTGTCCTTTTGCGTTTTAACGGTTAAGACCTTTCTCTCCGTGCGGTACATGGCATCTATTGCATTTTTAATTATATTTGTAAAAATTTGGGAAAAATCACTGTAAAGCCCTTTTACATACAACGGCTCGTTACAAAAGTTAAAATTCTTGTCAATTTCATGCTTGAAAAATCTATGCGCCTGTAAAAATGTTAGCTCCTCTCTCAAAAGAAGATTAAGATCAAAAAGTTGAAAATCGGTGCGACTATCCATAATCGCTTTAAACTGGAGGTTATTTATTATGTCATTTATCCTCTGCGCTTGCTTCATAATAATATCAACAATGTTTGGTTCAACATTTTTCTTTTTTAAAATCTCCGCTGCAAAAATTATTCCTTGTAATGGATTTTTTATGTTATGAGCAACACCAGCGCTAAGTTCACCTATTTCAGCAAGCCGACTCGCAAGTTGAAGTTGAATCTCAAGCTTTCTTCTCTCGGTTATATCAAGTATAATGTTGACGCTTCCTTTAAAAACTCCTTCTTCTCCAGCAAAAGGCGCTGAACTTACAATCACACTGTGGATATTACCTTCCATATCTTTAATTTCAATCTCATATGTAGAACACAAACCAGCTTCAATAGACTTTTCCTTTTCAAGGACAATCTCATGAAATCTATCCGGGATAAAATCAATAAATTTTCTGCCGATTAAATCATCAAAGCTTCTACACTTCATCAACTCGCCGAATCTATTGTTAATGTAAGTTATTTTAAGTTTAGTGTCAAGCAATACAAGTGCTTCATTCATAACATCAACTACGGTGCGATAAAGCTTTTCTACTTGTATTGTCCTCACCATATACTTATCAAGGATTATAACAAGAATTGAAACGCCAAGTAATGTAAGCAGAACTTGTTCAAAGAATAAAGATAAACGCACAAATTCCGGTGAGATAGCACTAATGAAATTAGCCACAGTTGTAAGACCGAAAAGTATCAATGATAGCCCAAACAAACGATATGAGGGCATTTTAGCAGTCCTCGCATGTAAGATAACTCTGACCCCAGCGATAAGGAAAAAGAGAAGGATAAAAAGAAGCGAAACTATATACCTCCATTTTTCACTAAAAATGAAATCACTTAACACCGATACAAATACCGCAAATGTTATCAGAGTGAGGAATTCACTTTTATGTTTAAATTTTTCACCCCATTTTAAACCAAGCGCACCCCACAGAAAAACAACACCGGCTGAAATTGAAAAAACTTGTTTAAGAAAAATCAAACGAGGTATTATTTTGCTTTCAAAAACGAGGGTTAAAAAAACAGAAGCGATGAGAAGTAGATAAGCGATAACCCAAAAAAGCAGATATTTCTCTTTTTCTTTTTCCCTGAGGTAAGCATAAAGAATTATGCCAAGAATGACCAAATCAACTGTGAAACCCACTAACTCAATGAGGAAATTAACTTCTCCAAGTGAGTGCACTAGACACCTCACTTTTTTATAAATTTTAACATTTAAAATTAACAATTTTTAAGAATTAATCAAACCGAGGGCTTTCAAAGTGCTCATTTTGAATTAAATTGCTTGTTTTTTAATTTTGATAAAAAATGTGGTGACTTTTATGACGAAAATAGTTGAAGTTAAAGGGATAAAAATCGGCGGTGGAAATCCAATCGCTGTGATAGCCGGTCCGTGCGTCGTTGAAAATTATGAAATCACATATCAAACGGCAAAAAGGGCAAAGGAGATAACAACTGAACTTGGGATGCCATTTATTTTCAAGTCAAGCTATAAAAAGGCAAACCGAACAAGTTTAAAGGGTTTTTCAACGATTGGGGAAAAGTTAGCCCTTGAAATTTTGGCGCAAATAAGAAAAGAACTTGATATCCCAGTTTTAACTGACATACACTCCGAACCAGAGGCGGAAATGGCTGCTGAATATGTTGATGTCCTTCAAATACCTGCTTTCCTTTGCAGACAAACTGAACTTTTAATAGCTGCTGGAAGGACAGGAAAAGCTGTTAATATAAAAAAAGGTCAATTCATGGCTCCAGAAGATATGAAATACGCTGCTGAAAAGGTCGCCTCAACAGGAAATGAAAAAATTTTGCTTACAGAAAGAGGAACCACATTTGGATATCACAATCTCGTCGTTGATATGCGTTCAATTCCAATAATGAGGTCAACTGGCTATCCAGTGGTAATAGATGCAACCCACTCTTTACAACTCCCAAGTGTTGGGGAAAAATCAGGAGGTAGACCGGAATTCATTTTCCATATAGCAAGGGCAGCTGTTGCTGTTGGTGTTGATGCAATTTTCCTTGAAACACATCCTGAACCGTCAAAAGCATTGAGCGATTCAGCAAGTCAACTCAAATTGGACTTTTTATATGAACTCCTTTATCAGGTAAAACAGATTGATGAACTTGTGAAAAAGTTTGACGAATTCACAATAAATCAGGATGTGCGGTGAAAGTAAGAAAAAACGCACTTGAAAAAGCAAAGAAAGTTAAAATGATTTTGCTTGATGTTGACGGTGTCCTAACAAATGGAAGCATAATTTATTCATCAAATTGTGGCGAGATTAAAGTCTTCAATGCTCAAGATGGCTACGGGATTGTCAGGGCGATTGAACTTGGATTGAAAGTTGGCATTATAACTGGGCGTGAATCTGAGATAATAAAAAGAAGAGCAAACGAACTTGGAATATCTGATTTAATTCAAAATGCGATTGACAAGGTCAAACCGTTTGAAGAGCTATCAAAAAAATATGGACTTGACAAAGAAGAGTTTTGCTATGTTGGGGATGATATACTTGACATCCCACTTTTAAAAAAGGTTGGATTCAGCGCAGCTCCTTCAAACGCAAGGACCGAGGTTAAAAGAATTGTTGACTATATCGCCTCATCTTCTGGAGGAAATGGCGCTGTAAGGGAAATAATTGACTTCATCCTGAAAGCGCAGAAAAAAATTTGAGTCCCTTAAATCTAAGATGCTTGAAAAGATAATAATCCGCGGAGCAAGACAACACAACTTAAAAAACATAAATCTTGAAATCCCAAGGGAAAAATTAATCGTCATCACAGGTGTATCCGGTTCGGGAAAATCTTCACTTGCTTTTGACACCATCTACGCCGAGGGACAAAGAAGATATGTTGAGTCGCTTTCGTCCTATGCGAGACAATTTCTTGATATAATGGAAAAACCAGATGTTGATTTGATTGATGGTCTAAGTCCAGCGATTTCAATTGACCAAAAATCAGTAAGCCACAATCCGAGGTCAACTGTTGGAACGGTGACAGAAATTTATGATTATCTGCGTCTTCTCTTCGCAAGGGTAGGTATCCAATTTTGTTATAACTGTGGGAAAAGGGTTCAAAAGCAATCAACAGATCAAATCGTTGAAAACATCTTGAAAATAGGCAATGGGAAAAGGATTGAAATTTTTGCGCCTGTCGTAAGAGGTAGAAAAGGTCATTACAGGGAACTATTTGAAAAAATATTAAAAGACGGTTTTCTGAGAGTAAGGGTTGACGGGAAGGTGCTTGAGATAACCCCTGGGATGCAAGTTGATAGATATAAAACGCACAACATTGAAATTTTAATAGACAAACTGACGGTTTCCGAAAACGCAAGGAGAAGGATTTATGAGGCGGTTGAACTCGCCCTTGATTATGGGAATGATTCAGTAATAGTCAATGATGGTTCTGAAGATTTATTTTTCAGCAAGCATCTCGCTTGTGTTGATTGTGGAATAAGTTATGAGGAACTTTCCCCGAATTCATTTTCTTTTAATTCACCTTACGGCGCTTGTCCCGAATGCGATGGGCTCGGAGAAAAAATGGAAATTGATGTGAAATTGATAATTCCAGATGATTCAATTTCAATTTCCGACGGAGCTATAGCGCCATATGGAAAAGAAAGGGATACTTGGGAATGGTCACTTTTAAAATCCGTCGCAAAAAAATACAAAATTGATCTCAACAAGCCCATAAAAGAACTTTCAAAGGAGAAACTTAACATCCTACTTTATGGCGCAGGGGATGAAAAATTTCAGGTGAAATACACCTACTCAGATGGATATGTAGCGACATATTTACATAAATTTGAAGGCGTGATAAATAACCTCAAGCAAATATACTACAATACGACATCTGAAAGCATTCGTGAATGGGTGGAAAGTTTTATGAGAGCTCAACCGTGTAAGTTATGCAACGGCAAGCGACTCAAAAAATCATCACTTGCGGTAAAACTCGTTGACGCCAAAACCGGTGAAAAAACCGGGATAGATGAGATCGTTGAAATGTCAATTAAATCTGCGTATGATTTTTTTGAGAACTTAAATCTTTCGGAGAGGGAATTTTTAATAGCGAATCAAATCCTTAAAGAGATAAAATCAAGGTTGAAATTTTTACTTGATGTTGGACTTGACTATTTAACGCTTAACAGACCTGCAAGAACACTTTCTGGAGGTGAATCGCAACGGATTCGTCTTGCTACGCAAATTGGCTCACAACTTTCCGGTGTACTTTATGTCCTTGACGAACCAAGCATAGGTTTACACCAAAGGGATAACCTGCGTTTGATCCAATCATTGAAAAATTTGAGAGACCTCGGGAACACAGTGATAGTCGTTGAACATGACAAAGAAACCATAGAAAACGCTGACTTTGTCATTGACCTTGGACCTGGGGCTGGTGAACATGGCGGATATGTCATAGCCATGGGAAAACCAAACGAACTTGACAACAACTCTATAACAGCACAATACCTTAAAGGAAAAAAGAAAATTGAAGTCCCGAAAAAAAGGAGGGAAGGAAATGGCAAATACCTTATTTTGAGGGGAGCTCGTGGAAATAACCTGAAAAATATAAATGTGAAATTTCCACTTGGAAAATTCATCTGCGTGACTGGCGTAAGTGGCTCTGGTAAATCAACGCTGATAAATGAAACGCTCTACAGAATACTTGCCAAACACTTCTACAATTCAAATGAAGAACCATTACCTTACACCTCAATTGAGGGGATTGAAAACATAGACAAGGTGATTGAAATAGATCAATCGCCAATTGGAAGAACTCCGCGCTCAAACCCGGCCACATACACCGGGGTTTTCACATTTATAAGAGAACTTTTTTCACAGCTTCCGGAATCTCGCCTTCGCGGTTATAAACCAGGCAGGTTTAGCTTCAATGTCAAGGGTGGTAGATGCGATGCTTGTGAGGGTTCAGGGGTAAAAAAGATAGAAATGCACTTCCTACCAGATGTTTATGTGACTTGCGATGTCTGCAAGGGAAAGAGATACAACAAGGAAACACTTGAAATTAAATACAAGGGGAAATCAATAAGCGATGTCCTTAATATGACTGTCTCCGAAGCGCTTGAATTTTTTAAGGATATCCCGAACATAAAAAGGAAACTCCAAACTCTCTACGATGTCGGACTTGGGTACATAAAACTTGGTCAGCCAGCCACAACCCTCTCAGGTGGTGAAGCACAAAGGGTTAAACTTGCAACAGAACTTTCAAAAGTTGCAACAGGTAAAACACTTTACATACTTGACGAACCAACAACAGGTCTTCACTTTGAAGATGTGAAAATGCTACTTGATGTCCTGAATAAACTTGTTGATAAAGGGAACACGGTTATAGTGATTGAACATAACCTTGAAGTTATTAAAGTTGCTGACTGGATAATTGACCTTGGTCCCGAAGGCGGTGATGACGGTGGTTATATCGTCGCTGAAGGAACTCCTGAGGAAATCGCCTAAATCCAAAGTCCTATACAGGAAAATTCTTAAAGAAGGAACTTGGAATTTAAAATGAATCAATTATACTCTTAAGCCAAGGCATTGCTTCCGTTATGAAGCTCGGACCATGATGTGCAAGGAAATCGTAAATCCCAGGTGTTATAAAAATCTTGCCCTCCTTCACTGCCTTGATATCTCCAAACCTCGCATTGAACATACTTAAAATCCTTTCTCTCTCCCTTCGCTTTGAAAACATCTTCGGCTCATAAATAATCAAATCGGGGTTCAAATCCTTAACCTTTTCATCATCGGACTTAAGCCATTCTGCAGGGAATTCCCCAAATATATTTACGCCTCCAAGAAGTTCAATTGCATCAGTTATATAACTATAAGCACCAAATGTCACAGGTCCTCCGAGGTCAATTTCAACATAAACCCTCGGTTTAACTTCCTTTCTCGCACTTGAAATCAAATTACCAAGCTCCGTTGTCAATTTTCTCTCAATTTCCCTTGCCCTTGAAACATAGCCGGTGACAGCTCCAACTTCAAAACAGGTAGCGATTATCTCAGAAACAGATGGCGGAAGACGAACGGGATAAACATTGAACTTATCGTTCAGCTTCTCAATGAGTTCAAGTTGATACCCGGTCGTAGTGAAAATTATATCTGGCATAAGTTCTTTTAGTTTATCTTCCTTGAACGAGTTATAGCTTCCAACAATGTTTTTCTTTCTTGCTGATTCCGGTCTTACGCAATAAACGCTCACTCCAACGACAAAATCCCCAAGACCCATTTGAAAAAGCGCCTCCGTGACAGCTGGGCTGAAACTAACTATCCTTTCGCATCTCTCGGGGAGAAAAAGTTCTTTATGTGTTAACTCGCAATAAACCTTTCTCAAACATTTACCTGATTTTTATTTCCTTCCTTTCCCTCTTATCAAAAACCGAAATCTTCCCATCCGCATATCTTTCAACCAACTCATAAGCCATGCTGAAATCGCGCCCAACATCCCCTGGGTCGTGCGCATCGGAACCAAGCGTAATCGGAATACCATACTCTTTGACAAGTTCAAGTATCTTAAACGATGGATAAATTTCTGCAACCTTATGTCTTAACCCCGATATGTTAATCTCAACGCACAAACCATTTCGCTTTATCATAGAAAAAATCTCCCTGATCAAATCCTCAAAATCATCGTTCGCCTTATGCCCGAACTTCTTTATCAAATCAAAATGACCAATCACATCAAACAACCCCGAACTAACAAGCTTTTTCATAATTTGATAATAACTTTCATACACAGCGTTGACATCCTGCCCCTCCCATTTCCACGACTGCTTGTGACTTGCTATGTTCCATTCACCGATGAAATGAATAGAACCGATGACATAATCAAAATCCCCATACTTAATAAAATCGCTGATGAAGCTAATTTCACTCTCAATGAACTCCGCCTCAATCCCAAACCTGATTTTAATTTTATCCCCAAACTCCTCAACGACTTCTCGGTACCAGCTTCTGTAAATTTCAAATTCCTCAACCTTCATCCTATGGTCAGGGTCAAAATCGCCAGGTAAAGGCATATGATCAGAAAGCCCAATCTCGGATAAATTTTTTGAAATCGCGCTTAAAACATAATCCCTTGGTTCACCTTTTGCGTGGTTGCAAAGTTTTGTATGAGTATGGTAATCTACCATAGCGCTCAAAATACTTTCTTTCCGATATATGAACTTACAAGGTCAAGAAATTCGGACGCCCGTTTAGCCGATATACTACCCTTCTTAAAAGCAACTCTTATCGTCTCAATCGCAAGCGACGAATAAAGCGGAAGGATTTCCGGGAACCTACTTTTTAATTCTTCAAGATGCGATTTCACTGTCTCAATGTCACCCCTTTCAATAGGTCCAGTTAGCGCCTTAATCGGTCCAAATGCACCTGCGTTTTTCAACGATGCATCAATCAAAGGGAATAAAAATTTATGGTCAAAACCTATACCAGCCCTTTCAAAAATTTCATCAACGGCATTTAACAAAGACACCAAATAATTTGAAGCGAAAACACAAGCGATATGATAAAGAACCTTTTGCGATTTCTCTATCAAAACTATGTTCTTATCAAAGCCGTAAAAAATCCACCTTGTTATGTCATAAATTCTCTCGCTACCCTCAAGCGTAAACCTTATCTTTTTTATTTCATCCAAAGAGTGGTCAAAATGGGAAACAGAGTAAATTGGATGCAAGGAGCCAACCTCAGCACCTCGGTTCCTAACTTTATAAAGGACATCACTTGACATAACCCCGGAAGTATGATAAACGACGAGATTTTTAAAGTTTAAGTTTTTTAATTCTGAGATTTCACAAGCGACACTTTCAATTGCTGAATCTGGCGTTGTTATAAACACAACTTCAACACTTCCTGGCAAATCACCGATAAATTTCCCTGAAAATTCAACTTTAACCCTTTCTTGAAACCTTCTCAACGATTCATCGCTTCTGCTGATAACAGCTACAATTTTGTGTCCGATTATCTCAGATAAAAATTTCCCAATCAAAGTCCCAACTCTCCCAGCACCTAAAATCGCTATGTTGAAGACCTTGAAAGTCAATTCACACCAACCTGTTTAAATAAGACAGCTGAAAGATAACCCACAACGCCAGTTCTATCTCCCGTGACATCGCCAGAGTTACAATAATGAAGTATTTCAGATTTATCAGCGCCGAGTTTTTTAGCTGCACTCATAACAGCAACCGTTGGTCCACCACCACATGCTTCACATCTTTGCTGTTCAAGGTCGTCCATAAGTTTCTCGGGGCTAAATTCCGCGACATCATCAATCACGATCTTATCAAACTTCAATGCGATATCATAAGGATAATAATGTGATAGATCTGTGCTCGCAACAAGAAGGACATTTCTATCTTTCAAAACCTCTCCAAGTATATCGCCAAGCCGAAAACAATAATCCGCTTTTTGATCACCCATAACAATTGGAATTAGTTTAAAATATCCAAGCGACTTCTGAAGAAATGGCAAATGAACTTCTATGGCGTGTTCTTGTCTGTGCCCGTAAGCTGAAAATTCAATCAAACCATTGCCCCTTTCAACTATCAATTCGGCTAAATCAACATCAATTTCTATTTCCCCTAGTGGTGTTTTGTATGCCCTTCCATCATAAACCGAAATGCCATCAAAATATTCCCTATGACTTGGCGAAACAACGACGACAGTATCAAAACTTTTACCACGAAGCAAAGAATAAGCAACAGCGGCTGTTTGACCCGAATACATATAGCCTGCATGAGGTGCTATTATACCTTTAATTTCACCGTTGATTTTCTTATCACCTACTATATCAACCGACCTTTCAAACATCTTTTCAATTTCTGCGTTTAAAATTGATGGGACATCCGGGTAGAATAATCCAGCAACAGCTGGTGGTCTGACTTTTTCTTTGATCATAATTTTTCGCTCATTTTTTGTTTGAAATCGCTCTCTTTGAAAATTATCGCAGAGAAAATATAAATTTCCGTCCCTTCGCTTTTCCAACAATCCGGAGGTAAGCCCGCCTTCAAACAGGTGTGCTCAAGGAATTCATCTCTTGTTAAGTTATGCTCAATTGCAACCTGAGGTAAAAGAAGCCCACGCCTCCACCCCTTCTTTATCATTATCCCATGCTCACCAATTTTTATCTCATCAACCGACTTAACAGGTCTCAATGGCGACAAAACCGAAATCTCTATCTCAAGATTTTCAACCTCATACGGTTCAACCGGTGGAAATCGCGGGTCCTCAAGAGCTGCTTTTGCTGCAACTTCGTTGACCGTCTCAGCTAGTGGTTTTACAGCCTCAACATATCCAATACAACCACGCAAATTATCGTTAATGGTTATCGTCACGAAAGCACCACATGGTGTTTTCAAATTTTCAGTGCTCGGCATAACTTCGGGAAGTTCTCCCCCATTTACGACGCTTGTTATTGATCGGCGGGCAATCCGCAAAAGTTCAATTTTCTCTTCATCGGTGAGGTTCATCGGATCCTCAAAATTAAATTTTCCAACAATAAACTAATTAAAATTACAAAATTTTTCAAGTCCAACAAACATCACCTCAAAATGAAAACACGATAACCGCCAAACGCCGAAAGAATTTCCTCCTCATTCCTTATCTCATCAAAAAAGCCAAATACAGTTGAACCGCTCCCCGACATAAGCGAGAACAAAGCCCCAAGCTCATAAAGTTTTGCCTTTATCTTCCCTACCTCAGGATAGTGCGAAAAAACAAGCTCCTCAAAATCGTTCTCAATCTCCATCTTCAAATTTTCAGGCGAATTGATATACTGAATGAAAATTTCCTTCAAACTTCTCTTTCCGGCATGGTCTCGCAGTTTCAAATTTCCATAAGCCCAGGCGGTTGAAATTTTTATGTTCGGATACACTAAAACAATTTTATAAGGGAAATCAACTTGTAGCGGTTCAATCACCTCACCACGACCGGTGGCATAAGCCGTCCCTCCCCTTATGAAGAAAGGAACATCAGAACCGATCAATCCAGCAAGCTCGCAGAGGAAATCCCCATCAGCTCCTGTCTCAAACAGAATGTTAAGTGCTTTCAAAACACCGGCAGCATCACTACTCCCACCCCCAAGCCCAGCTCCAACTGGAATTACCTTCTTCAAAAAAATCCTCACCCCAGAATGTATCCCAAAACTTTCAATAAAAATCCTCGCTGACCTCAAACACAAATTTTCAAAATCCAACGGGACTTCGCTTGAATCTGTCTCAAACTCAATCCTATCTGAAACTTCAACTTCAATCTCATCAAAAAGCTTGACCTCGTGAAAAATCGTCTCAATATCGTGATACCCGTCTGGACGTTTTCTCAGAACCCTCAACCCAATGTTTATCTTTGCGGGCGATAAAACCTTGACACTTTCCATATCTCAAACACCCCATTTTATATCATCAACACCTTCAATTTTATTCGCATATCTTGCAAGGACAAAAAATAAATCAGATAGGCGATTCACAAAAGGGATTACTTTTTCATTTATCTTTTCAACTTCAGAAAGAGAAATTATCCTCCTTTCAGCTCTCCTACAAACAGCCCTTGCGAGGTGCAAAACGGATGAGAGAAAACTCCCACCAGGAAGTATAAAATTTTTTAACTGTTCAAGCTCTGCTTCCAGTTCATCAATAAAATTCTCAACAAGTTTAACATCTTCTTCGCCTATCCTTTTCAACTTCGGGCTCTTAACATCAAATGGGGTGGCAAGGTCAGCTCCAAGCGTAAACAAAAGATTTTGAACCGTTTGAACTATCTCATTTATCTTTTCATCCCTTGAAATAGATCTCACAATACCAAGCACAGCGTTAAGTTCATCAACCGTCCCGTAAGCTTCAACTCTAACATTGTTTTTCTTCACCCTTGCTCCACCGAACAGTGATGTTGTGCCATCATCACCTGTGCGCGTGTAGATTTTCATCAAAACTTTCAACCAATTTTATTATCTCAATCAATTTGTTCGCCTTCTCAACATAACCATTGTTTCTATAAGCGAGAACGAGATTTCCAAACATCCTTTTCACCACTTCCCTTGCGGTTGCCCGCCTAAAGTAATCATCCTTTGGAACATACCCGAGTTGAGAAAGCAACCTCTCACATTCCAACCTTGACATCAACCTCCCACCGTTAAATGGATCAATGAAAATTTCAAAACCATTTGACTCATACTTCACTATAAAATGCCCTGGCATTCCAATTCCATAAACAGGCAGGTTAATCCTTCTGCCAACAAGAATGTAAACAAGCGATAATGTGATCGGTATGCCTATTTTCCTGTCAATGACACGATTTATGTAAGAGTTATCCGGCTCATAATAATTTTCAAAATTGCCCCTGAAACCTTTCTCAAAAAAGAAAAACTTATTTACAGCATCAATCACATCAAGCACATCTTCCTTTGTATAAAGTCGCTTTCTCAAATCAACGGCCATAAGGTCAAGAATTTCAGAATAACTTTTGAAATTCACATCCGGATACGCAAACTTTGCGACAAGAAAAGCACCCCGTTCAAAATCTTCACCATCATTTTTAAAATAATCCACAACCGCATCAATGTATCCTTTATAACGCAACGAATCAATAACTTCATCAAGTAAAATCTTCAACCTCGGATTTGCATTTTCCCTATACTTGCTTATCAACTGGGCATGGCTGGGGTCAAGACACATCAATTTTTCATAAGCCGTTTTTGCGACGAAAGAATCTTCATCATCAAGGAGTTTTATAAGCGAAACTATGTATCTTTCAGAGATCAAAGATAATGCTTCGTCAATTCATTTTTAAGATATTCAAAAGCTTCAACTGGCGAATCAACGAATTTAAAAAGTTTCAAATCATCCTTATCAATGACACCATATTCAACCATCGCATCAAAATTTACAATTTTACGCCAATACTCTGTCCCGTAAACTAAAACAAGAAGTTTTTTCTTTATCTTGCCCGTCTGAAGAAGTGTCAAAACCTCAAATAATTCATCAAGCGTTCCATATCCGCCAGGGAAAATAACAAGCGCCTTTGCAAGATAAACAAACCAGAATTTTCTCATAAAGAAATAATGAAACTCAAAGATCAATTCATTCGTGATATACGGGTTTATCTTTTGCTCATATGGCAAACTTATGTTAAGACCTATACTTATACCCTTTGCCTTTGCTGCCCCCCTATTTGCTGCTTCCATAATCCCTGGACCACCACCAGAACAGACCACAAAACGCCGACCGTTTGCATCGCCAAGTCCTTTTGACCACTCGGTTATCAATCTGGCAAGTTCAACAGCATCTTCATAATACCTTGACATATAAAGTTCAACTTCTGCTTTCTTTCTCTCTTCAAGCAACGACAGAGGAACATCCTTTCCCTTTGTCTCAAATTCTTTTATCCTGTTTTCAATCTCTTTAAGTTTTGCTCTCACCTCTTTCATCGGTTTCGTTCTTGCCGAACCAAAGAAAACAATCGTATCAACAATTTGATATCTCTTAAACCTTGAGAGTGGCTCAAGATACTCAGCCAAAATCCTCAAAGCCCTTGCATCAGGGCTGTTTAAAAATTTTAAATTCTTATACGCCTTGATCGGTTGTTTGTTTGAATTTAATGCTTCCTTGACTTCCTCTTTTGACATCTCGTTCAAATTTTTGTTTATCATAAAATTGACCTCCCACCGTCAACAGCTATAACTTGACCAGTTATGTAATCCCCTTTCGTCGCCAAAAAAACAACAACATCAGTTATATCTGACGGCTTGCCATATCTTTTAAGCGGAATTTTACGCTCAGGTATATGCTTTATTTCACCCGTTTCCTCACCCGGAATTATTATAGTCCCTGGGGCAATTGCGTTAACAGTGATATAAGGAGCAAGTGCCTTAGCCATTGCCTTCGTCAACATTATCAAACCCGCCTTAGCAACATTATATGCGATGTGCTCCGTCCAAACCTGTAAACCACCAAGCGAAGCGATGTTTATAATCTTGCCTTTCTTCCTTTCCAACATATACTTAACAACTTCCCTTGAACAAAGAAACTGACCTTTTAAATTAGTATCAATCACACGATCCCATAACTCATCTGTTATCTCCCAAAATTTAACTGGCTTTGGGAAAATTGCTGCATTATTCACAAGGACATCTATTTGACCAAACTTTTCAATCGCCTTTTCAACCATCTTCTTGACTTGCCCGCTGTTGGTTATATCCGCCTTTATGGCTATCGCCTCACGACCGAATTCTTCTATCTTCCGCAGTGTTTTTTTCGCTTCATCCTTTGACTGATTATAATTCACAACTATATCAAATCCAGCCTCAGCTAAAGCAATCGCAATCTGACGCCCAAGCCGTCTCCCAGAACCAGTAACAAGCGCAACTTTCTTTCCCATCCTCCTAAAAAATTTTCTTTAAAATTTCTCCAAAAGAATTTCAACAAGCTTTTCAAGATAAAACTTATCCACCTCGTCAAAATTATCCAATTCATAACTGTCAATGTCAAGAACTCCAAGAACCTCTCCATCCTTTATTATCGGGACAACTATCTCAGACCTTGAATCGGGGTCGCAATAAATATGCCCAGGGAATTTTTCAACATCAGGGACAATTATCGTTTCCTTTCTTAAAACGGCTGTCCCACAAACACCGCTTCCAACTTTAATCCGCGTGCACGCAAGTTTCCCCTGAAATGGTCCAAGGACAAGCTCACCATCTTTCATCAAATAAAAGCCAACCCATGAAAAAGATGGAAACGCTTGCTTTAAAGCAGATGTCACATTGGCAAGATTGGCAATTAAATCGCTCTCATCCTCAACAAGTGATTTTATCTGCGGTAAAAGTTCAGTATATATTTCGTCCTTTGTCTGCCCTTTTACAATTATCTGCTCCATTGCCAATTAATTCCCTTAGTTTTAAACTGAAAACGGAGGTAATATTACAACCGCATCATATCTATCGCCTCCAAACTCAATCTTAACTTTCTCCCCTTGAACTGCAAACTTTACCTTTAAATATCCCAAAGCAATATACTTTTGAAAACCATACGAATACACAACGCTTGTCACCTTTCCAACTTCTTCATCATCTGAAAAAACGATCGCATCTTTGTCAAATTTTAACTTTCCTTTCTTATCTTCAATTATAAAGCCAACAAGGCGTTTCTGCAATTTATTATATGAATCAATCCTTGCCAAAACTTCCTGCCCGATGTAACATCCCTTTGAAAAACTAACGAATTTGATCAGGTTTGCTTCAAGAGGATTGTAATCCTTGGTTATCTCCCTACCGAAAGATGGAATACCAGCTTCAACCCTTAACACATTAAAAACCTCGTGTCCAACCGCCATTAAACCTTTGCTTTGCAACAATTTCCAAATTGCAACAGCGTCATCGCGCCTGCAAACAAGATTATATCCCAAAGATGAAAATTCATCAACCCTCACTATGAAAACTTCATTTCCAATTATAAAACCACGGACGAAGTTATAAAGAGGCATCTTTGAAATGTCAAGGAAATGCTTGTGATCAACTTTAAATTCAGAGGAGATAACCTCATTCGCACCATATCCGTAGACGGAGATGATTACATAATCGTCGGTTATGTCTTCGTATTTTACATCGTCAATAATTATCAATTTATCAAACCAGGATTTAACATCTTCAACCGACCCGGGGCTTAAAAATAAAATTGCTTCTTGATGACCATTTTCAACTTTCAAAAGGCAAAGGTTAACAACATCAATCATCTTCCCCTTCTCATCTGTTAAGACAGTGACAGCCCCTGTCCCTGGTGTCAATCCCCTTAAATCGTTTGTTGAAATTCTATTCATAAAATCAATTACATCCTTACCCCAAAGGCGTAACTTCCCAACATTAGCCCTGTCAATCATTACGCTTGATGTTTTAGCGAACTTATATTCCTCAATCGGATTCACATAATGCTTTGGCATCATCCAACCGAAATAATCGCCGAAAACCGCTCCAAGGTCAAGGTGTATTTCATATAAAGGCGACTTTTTCACAAAGCGAAACTCTTGTTTTTAAAATTTAGAGAAAAATAACAATTTTGAGAAATTCAGTCAAATTACAGATTCTCAAGGATAAAATTCGTTATAAGCGTAAAAAGATGATACCTTGTGTCACGCCCAGCGATGCTATGATCCTTGTTTGGATAGAACATCGTCCAAAATTGTTTCCCCGCTTTTTGCAACTTATCAACAAGTTGTATTGTGTTTTGCCAATGAACATTATCATCTGTTGTCCCGTGAATGACGAGATATTTCCCCTTCAAACCATCAACATACTTTAAAACCGAACTATTCTCGTATCCCTCTGGATTTAATTCCGGGGTTTGCATATACCTTTCGGTGTATATGGTATCGTAAAGTCGCCAGGTCGTAACAGGAGCTACCGCAACTGCAAGCTTAAAAATATCACCGAATTTGAATAGAGTTAAACTTGACATATAACCACCGTAGCTCCAACCCCAGATGCCTATGCGAGCGCTATCAACAAACCTGTATTTTCTCACAAGGTAAAGAGCTGCTTCTGCCTGGTCTTTTGACTCATAATAACCCAAATTTTTGTAAATCACATCTTTAAACGCTTTACCCCTTGCGCCAGTCCCACGCCCGTCAACGCTGAAAATTATATATCCGTTCTGCGCCAGATATTGATACCAAAGATAATTCCCAAGATACGCATTCCTAACTGTTTGGCTTCCCGGACCTCCATAAACATAAAAGAGAACAGGATATTTCTTTGTTGAATCAAAATTTGCCGGTTTCAACATCCAGGCATTTAACTTAACGCCATCAGATGTCTCAACAACTTCAAAAGTTATTTCCCCTTTTTCATAACCAGCGAGGACATCATCTGGATTGTCAACAAGCGTTCGTATAAATCTACCACGATAATCAAAGAGTTTCCACTTAGGCGGTTTTGAAATAGTTGAATGATTGTCAATGTAATAAACACCAGTAGGTGAAAAATTAACACTATGCCAACCGGATTCAGCGGTCAATTTTCTCTTATTGCGACCGTTAAAATCAATTACATATAGATGTCTCTCAAGTGGCGATACCTCAGTAGATGTATAATAGACCTTCCTGTTTCTCTCATCAACAAAACAGAGTTGATCAACCTCAAATTCCCCAACAGTTATCTGATTAACAAGTTTCCCATCAATCCTATAAAGATATAAATGCAACCAACCATCCCTTTCACTCGCCCAAATGAAATGCTTTCCATCGTTCAAAAAGGTCAAATAGTCATGGACATCAATCCAGGTCTTTGAAACCTCTTTAAGTATAACTTTCTGCTCACTT
The DNA here is from genome assembly GCF_900070205.1 of Candidatus Thermokryptus mobilis. Lineage (NCBI taxonomy): Bacteria > Pseudomonadati > Candidatus Kryptoniota > Candidatus Thermokryptus > Candidatus Thermokryptus mobilis. The sequence goes on from NZ_FAOO01000010.1 coordinate 47,101, forward strand.
GTTTTAACATCATAAAATATAAGTTCAAGCTGATTTTGAAGCCGATTCAACTTCTGATACGATAAAACACCAGGCGTCTTCGTCCAGTTAATCCTCGGAATGTAAATATCTTCTTCCCCAAAATCAATCCACTTCGTCTCACCCGTTTCAACATCAACGACACCTATCTTTACTTTTGAATTTGGATAACCAGCATATGGATAACGCTGATCAACGACTTTCAAATATGTCGGTTCATAATCAATCAACTTAAAAACAGGAACATCCGACTGATCAAGTCGCCAAAAAGCAATAAATTTCCCATCCGGAGACCACTCATATCCATCTATTATGCTGAACTCCTCTTCATAAACCCAATCAAAATTCCCATTGATTATCGTCTCCGAACCATCAAATGTAAGCTGTTTGAAATTTCCCGTCGCAATTTCATAAACATATATATTGTTGCTTCTGACAAAACTTATAAATCTACCGTTTGGTGAAAATTTAATTATCGCTTGCGTTTCTTCTGTATCCGTTATCTTCTTAAGCGTCCCCGTCTTGATATCATACAGGTAAAAATTCCCACCCGTCTTCAATTTCCTTGCTGGCAAACTACCAGTGAAAAGTATATACCTCTTATCCGGCGAAAAGAAATAGGCACTTACATCCTTTGAAAAACCTGAAACTTGAGAATCAAGACGAGCATAATTGACTATAAGCGTTTCTTTACCTGTTCTCAAATCGTATCTGTAAATCGCCATTGACCGGGAAAGCGAATCATATTTAATCGTCGTATAAGCATCCTCACCAGGTAACCATTGCATTGAGAGAAAATTGATCCTAAACTTCGCGGACCTAAAGATGTCATCAAGTGTTAGTTTCTTTTGTCCATAAACTGTGAAGGTAAATAAAATGATCAAAAAGAAGTATGCTTTCGCCTTTCTCATAGCAGAAAAATTTTTGTTTTTAAATCTCGTTAATATGTTAATTGAAAATTTTGAAAAGTTCAAGCGGATTTTACGGCGGGTTCATAGTCCTCACAATCAAGTCGTATCTCAACGATTGAAAGTGGCTTATCAAGAAGTCCACAATGGTGTGGTGATTTTGAATCGGGATGGACATTTTTTTGAAAGTAAATGCAGGAAAAACACATCCTTTGAATAGTTATAATTCCCGCATCGTAAAGCGCACCTATTAAATTCAAAATAAAAGAAAGAAACATCTCCTTTTCTTTAACGCTAAAATTTTTTAACTCGCTTTTTAAAACATCCGCCCAATTTGAAACATCTTCGGCTACTTTTTTCCCTTTTTGAGTCAATTTTAGAAAGTAATTTCTTCTATCCTCTCTATTTTCAACCCTTTTGACAAGTCCTTTCTCCTCAAGGGATGAGATAGCATCGCTCACAGTTGCCTTCGTCAGAGCAAACTCATTTGCGATATCAGTTATACGAGACCTTGAAGCTCGGTTATAGGCAAGATAAACGAGAAATTGAATTTGAATCGGGCTTAAATTTTCCTCTTTTGCAACATCCCATAGCAAAAGTTTGAAAACCCTTGATATTCTCTCAAGCCCTGCGACAATTTTAGCATCTATATTTCTCTCTTGTTCCTTTGGATCAAAGATTGATGACATAAAAAGAAAAGATAAAATTTTAACTTGCGGGGGAAATAATCCCCCCGCCTTCTCAAATAAATTTACTTCCTGAACTTGCTAAAAACAAAATCCTCCTTCTCCTGAGACGCATGACAAGAGAAACATTCTTGCTCTGCATCTTTCACGACCCTCTCTTTGGTATCGCCTTTAAAAGCTTCAAATCCCCAGCCACCGGTATCTTTGAACTTCTTTGAATCTTTATACATCACGCCAACAACCTTCCTTGGACCCTCAACATATGTATTGTTTTCTTCCTTTGCCTCGAGCAAATCAAATATGATAACCGAGCCATCCGGGAATTTACCCGTTCTATACCCACGCAGGGCTTTATCGTTTGCATAAATATGATGAATTCCACCAAACGCCTCATAAAGCGGATGCCCTGGGAGTATAAGCATTGACTTAACATGAACCCAATTTCTGTATCCTTCGGGATACGGAACTTGTGACTTCCCCTGACCGGATAAACTTAAAACAAATAGTGCTAAAGCGATAGAGATAATCCCGAAAAAGATGACAGATTTTTTAACCATGATGGCACCTTTGATTTTGTTTTAAAATATGTTAGGATTCCTAACTAATATAATAAATCAAAACAAAAAAGTCAATACCCCCTTGCTTGAATTTGACAACTTTGATTCTTAAATTTAAACCGGAAAACGGGCGCTTAGCTCAGTTGGTCCAGAGCGCTACCTTCACACGGTAGAGGTCGCAGGTTCGAATCCTGCAGCGCCCACCATGTTTTATTTGCAAGAGTTTAACCCTTTTATTAGATTTTTACCAAGGAAAACAAAATTTCTCACATAGAAAAATGAAAGCGCAAGATGTAAGGACTTCTTTTGTTAAATTCTTTGAACAAAAAGGACATACATTCGTTCCGAGCTCCCCGGTTATACCTTTTGATGATCCAACATTACTTTTCACAAACGCCGGGATGAACCAATTTAAGGATGTATTCCTAGGCACTGGAACAAGACCATACAAAAGAGCTGTCAATTATCAAAAATGTATTCGCGTAAGTGGAAAACATAATGACCTTGAAGAAGTCGGAAAAGACACTTATCACCATACATTTTTTGAAATGCTTGGCAATTGGTCATTCGGCGACTATTATAAAAAAGAGGCGATTGAATGGGCTTGGGAACTCCTTACAAAGGAATGGGGATTGCCAAAAGATAAATTATATGCGACTGTCTTCAAAGATGATGACGAAGCGGAAGAACTCTGGAAAAAAGTGACAGACATATCGCACAATAGAATTTTACGCTTTGACGAGAAATCAAATTTCTGGGAAATGGGTGAAACAGGTCCGTGCGGTCCGTGCTCTGAAATTCACATTGACCTCGGCGAGGGAACATGCAATAAAAATCATATCTGTGGCGTCAATGTTGACGGCTGTTCAAGATTTATTGAACTTTGGAACCTCGTTTTTATTCAGTTTAATAGAAATGAAAAAGGGGTGCTTGAACCACTACCTGCAAAGCATGTTGACACCGGGATGGGTCTTGAAAGAATCGTCGCTGTTCTTCAAGGGAAAAATTCAAATTACGATACTGATCTTTTCAAGCCGATAATTGATGAAATATCAAACCTTACTGGGAAAGAATACGTCGGTGATAAAAATCAAATCGCAATGAGGGTCATCGCAGACCATATTAGGATGTTGACATTTGCCATAACAGACGGTGCTGTCCCATCAAATGAGGGAAGAGGTTATGTTTTGAGAAGAATTTTGAGGCGAGCTTCAAGGTATGCGAGAAATCTTGACATGCACGAACCGTTCATCTATAAACTTGTTGATAAAGTTGTTGAAATTATGGGCGATGCTTACCCTGAGATTGAACCTAAAAAAGAATATGTCAAAGATGTGATAAAATCAGAGGAAGAAAACTTTAATCAGACACTTGACCGTGGGATTGAAATTTTTGAAGAAGTTGCCTCAAAGCTTGAGGCAAGCGGAAGCAAAATTTTCCCTGGGAAAGAAGCCTTCAAACTCTACGATACCTATGGTTTTCCAATTGATTTGACAAATTTAATGGCTGAGGAAAGAGGACTTAAAGTTGACATCGCTGAATTTGAAAAGCTAATGGAAAAACAAAGGACAAGATCAAGGGAGGCAACGAAAAAGATTTTCACGGAGGGTAAAATCGGCATTGCTGACAAAGTTGAGGTTCTTTTAAGAAAAGGTGATGTTCTGAAGACAGAATTCAACCCTGACCTTAAACAATACGAAATGGAGGTCAACGACGAAACAAACAAAGTGATTTTACTTTCAAGCGACGATGAAAATATTGATCAAATCCTATTCTCAAAGAAAACGATATTTTATCCCGAATCGGGTGGACAAGTCGGCGATACTGGGAAGTTAATTTATCCTGATGGCGAAATTGAAATAATTGATACGCAAAGGATAGACGACTTGATCGTTCATTTCATCCCAAAAATGAAAAAAGATAGCAAAGAAGCCAAAGAGATTGAAAAGTTCATCAAAAGTGGTGGGAAATTCGTTGCGAGAATAGATGTTGAAAGGCGAAAGTCAATAATGAAAAATCACTCTGCGACGCATCTTTTACATTCGGCTTTGAGGAAAATCCTCGGCACGCATGTCCAACAAGCCGGTTCACTTGTTGCGCCAGATAGATTAAGGTTTGATTTCACTCATCCGAAGAAATTAAGCAAAGAAGAAATTGAAAAGATTGAACACCTTGTAAACTCCGTAATTTTTGAAGACATTGAACTTGTAAAGGAATACAAACCGTTAAAGCAGGCGCTTGAAGAAGGCGCACTTGCATTTTTCGGAGATAAATACGGTGATATAGTCAGAACTGTAAGAATTGGCGATTTCAGCTACGAACTTTGTGGAGGAACTCATCTTGACAGGACAATTGAAACGGGATACTTTAAGATAATTTACGAGGGAAGCATAGCAAGCGGGATAAGAAGGGTTGAGGCGATAACTGGAAAAGCGCTTGAGAAATACCTGAAGGAGAAAGAAGAAGAAATTTTGAGATTGAATGAAAAGGTTGATCAAATCCTTGAAGAGAAGCAAAAACTTGAAAGGGAACTCGCAAGGGTGAAGATGAAATTAATCTCGGATGAAATTGAAAAAGTCGTGAATTCTTCAGATGTTCCCAAGATTGATGGATTCAAAGTCGTTGCGATGAAAGTTGAAGCAAGCGATATTGAACAATTAAAACAGCTTGGGGATGTTTTGAGGGGTAAGATCGGCAGAGGGGTTGGGCTTCTTGCAAGCATCAGCGAGAATAAAATTAATTTCGTTTGCATTGTAACGGATGACCTTGTTAAGGAAAAAGGGCTTGACGCTGGGAAAATCGTGCGAGAGGTCGCAAAGATAACCGGAGGCGGTGGCGGTGGAAAACCCAATATGGCAACCGCTGGTGGAAAGGACATTTCAAAGCTTGACGAGGTACTGAAAATTTTCCCGAAGATAATTAAAGAATTAACACAATAAAAAGGGGCAAAATTTGGAAAAGGAACGCAAAGATAGCTCGGCTCGGCTGGGCAAGACATACGACTACATCCTAAATCAAATTGCCCAGCACGGGTCTTTATATTTTATTTTGATTGACCCGGACAAAACCAATTCAAATTTAAAAAAATTTGTACGCATTGCGACGGAATGCGGGGTTGATGGTTTTTTCATCGGAAGTAGCCTGTTGCTATCCCAAAATTTTGAAAGATGCGTTAAAATCACAAAAGAAAATACCGATAAGCCGGTCATCATCTTCCCAGGGAGCATTTATCAGATTTCAAAATTTGCCGATGCGATTCTTTTCCTTTCGGTTTTAACGAGCACAAACACCGAATTTATCATTGGACAACAAACGATCGCCTCCCCCATAATTTTCAAATATCGCATTGAACCGATTTCAACAGCTTACCTTTTAATTGAATCAGGCAAGATGACATCAGCCACTTTTATAAGTCAAAGCAAGCCAATACCAAGAGATAAGCCAGAAATTGCAATCGCTTATGCATTAACAGCCCAATATCTCGGGATGAAATTGATTTACCTTGAAGCAGGCAGTGGAGCTGACAACAGCGTTCCGAACGAACTGATAAAAGCGATAAAGTCAACTGTTGAAACCCCATTAATCGTCGGCGGTGGGATAAAAAATCCGGAAAACGCCTATGAAAAAGCCAATTCAGGAGCGGGGATAATAGTAACAGGAAACATACTTGAGGACACACCGCCCACAAAGATAAAAGGTTTGATATCGGATTTTGTGAGAGCAATACATAGAAAATAAAAAACATCAAGAAATGGACAAGATTAAATTCATAGAATCATCGTTAAACGAAAGCGCTGAGGTAAAGAAAAAAATTCTTTCTCACTGCACTGAGCAAATTCTAAAAGCTGTTGAGGTTATCTCAACTGCCTTTAAAAATGGGAAAAAGGTTTTGCTTTGTGGAAATGGTGGTAGCGCTGCTGATTCACAACATATCGCAACTGAATTTGTGATAAGATTAAACCCCAAAATAAAGCGCCCAGGGTTGCCAGCAATTGCAATCACAACAGATACATCTAATTTAACAGCTGGCGGAAACGATATCGGCTTTGAAAATACATTCGCAAGAACTGTTGAAGCGCTCGGTAATGAAGGAGATGTGCTAATCGGGATAAGTACAAGCGGAAACTCGGAAAATGTGATAAGAGCCATCAAAACAGCAAAAGAAAAAAACATGACAGTTATTGGATTACTTGGTAAAGACGGTGGAAGAATGAAAGAACTTTGCGATATAGCGATAGTCGTTCCTTCAAACAACACGCAGAGAATCCAAGAAGGACACATAACAATCGGACACATAATAAGCGAGCTTGTTGAAATTGAACTTTATGGCGAGCCGAAGGATTAAATCTTTATCTCAACTTGTAAACCAGCGCTGGCTTTCACATTCTCAAAAAACAACGACTCTGCGTATTTAAGCTGAATTGAAAGAAACTTCCAATAACTATATTTCAAAACGAAATACCACCTCAATCCTTGACCGTAAAGCGGAATCAAAGAAACAACACCATCAAGATCATCTTCATATACATAAATTCTTGATGAATAAGAATTGCTTCTGAAATGCGCTATCCGAGCATAAAATGTCAATCCATTGAAAACTTTCACCTTAACTCCCTGATAAATAACAAAGCCCGTCCCCTCACTGGTAAAACTCATCTTTAAAACTTCAATCCGACTTCTGAATGTAATACTCTGAAATTTGTTCTCAATCTCAATCCTGAAGTTTTTTCTCCTTTCATTCCCTTCGCTCAAAATTCTCCTCTCAAACTCATCATAAACCTTGATCCCTTTTGAAACAGATTTCTCTCGGATTAGAATCTTTGCTCTCATATTTCTTGAAACAAAAATGCCAAGTTCAAGTCTATAGTCATATCCTTTTTTTGCGTCGTCAATCTCTGTCACAGGAAATGTAAAAATATCATAATAACCCCAAATGTAAAAACGGCTTAACTTAAACTTAACACTTGAATAAAATCCTTCTTCGTTCCACGACTCGCCATATCTCTCGCCAAATGTGTTTCCATTTATTGAGGTGAAATTAGGGTTCAAATTTCTATATTGAAAGGCGAGTTTTAAATTTTCAAAGTCAAAGGCAACTCCAGAGACGGCGCTGAAGTAAAGCCCGGATAGTGTCGCAAACTCGCCGAAAAAGTTCAATCTCTTAAACAAGAAATCCCACATAAAACTTGAATAAATTCCCCCTCCACCATATGGTCTTGATATTGAACTTGAGAAATCTTTATCAAATTTTTGGTAAGCGAAAGAAACACCCGTTACGAAATTTCTCCTACCATACACACCGAAAAAGCCATAGACATCCCTTTTCAAAATATCCCTTTGCCCCTTGTTTATGCCTGAAAAATCAATGTATCTAACAAGTCCAGTTGAGTCAAGTGAAGCGGGTATTTTTCTACTTGAATAAAAAACCGTTAAGTCAAAATTTTTAAACTTGGTTACAGCCACCGCTCCGAGGAACGGTTTAACCTCATCGGTTGATATATACCTTTCTGCGTAGTTTTCAACGCTTCTTTGAACTGGTGAAATCGCATCTGTTCCCTTTCCGAGCCCAACAGGTCGCCAAAATAAAATCCCCTGCCCAAATTGAAGAATGTAATTTCCAACTATAAACCTTCTCAAAATCCTTCCCCCCTTGTAATCAAAATAAAAGTTCACAAGTTCATCTATCCTTCTCTCCCCATAATCCTTCTCAATCACAAATCCACTGGAAAAATTTGAATATGCAAGAAAGCCAAGTTGATATGTTTTAAAATCGTTGATAAAATTCCCCTTGACATTTCTAAATCCGCCTTTGTTCACGACCCTGCCCCTTAAGCGAACACCAAACCTTTCCCTTTGAATGTGACTGTTTCTGTAAAGCAAAAATTTCACCCTCTCGTCAATCCCCGGTATATCAAAGACCTGCTCTTTTCTCTTAAACCCGCCAATTTTATCTCTATACTCAACTATCTTTAAAGCATCCTCTCTTGATATAAACGGTATTTCAGTTAGATCGTCAACCTCAGCTCTGTTAAGTTCAATTCTGATAAATTCAATTTGTTCAATTATTTCATCAAGTTGTGAATCTTCTTCAACATTTTCAAAAAGCCCTTCTCCAACATCTTCAAGCGTGTCAATTTTAGCCTCTTGTGAAAAAAGAAATGCCGTATTTAAAATGAGGATTAAAACCGCCCATTTCATTTTTCACCCAATCTTAATGCAATTGTAATTTGATGTGTTAATCCAAGTATTTGATGTTTGTCAATTGAATAGTCAAGGTTAAAGATAAAGTATTTTATCCCGATCCCAGCTGAAAACCTTGTTGGGAAATTCAAAAGACCGATTCTCAAACAAAGCCATTTCTCCACTATATATTCAACGCCATATTTAAAGCTTTCACGCAACGCAAATACCTTTTCAACGGATGAAGAAACGGTCAAATTTTCGTAAGGAACAAACGCCAATCCTATTTCAAGAACGCTCGGCAATTTTTCTTTTGCTTTGCCAATCCTTTCGGAGATCACATTTCTTAACACAAAACCGAAACGTAGAAACTTTACTGGGTTTGATATAAGACCTAAATCAAAACCAAGCCCACCGTCACCCCCATAATTTTTTATTGATATTAAATTGTAGCTCAAACTTCCACCGATGGAGAAAAACTTAAACTCCCTTGCGAATGCCAATTTAAGGATGAATTCGCGATAAAGTTCAAACCCAAAAATTCTTGCCCCCAAACCGAATTTGACGGGAAGCAAGGGTTCATAATAGGCTATACCTTTTTGTGAAAGTTCAGCAAGCTCAAATTGTGCAGGTATATACGAAAATGCTACTTCCCTTGTTCTTAAACTTGATATACCAGCTGGGTTATAGAAAATCGTCCATGGGTCGTTTGCGACAGCGACATAGCTTTTCAAAGCGAAAGCCCTCGCGCCGATAATTTCTTGTGAAAGAGAAAGCCCTTGGAATAGAAAAAACACAATCAAAATTTTCAATCTCATAAATAAACGAATTTTGATTTTAAACTTCCCTAACAAAGAAAAAAATTGAAAACACGACAAGGAAAATACCATAAGCAATTTCAAGTGTTTCGTTCTTTAGCCTAACTGCCAGCTTTGCTCCAAAATTTGCAAATGGGATTGAAGTTAAAACAAGCACCAAAAGAAGCTTTAAATCAATATGTCCGAGCAAAAAATGAACCACAGTTCCAGGTATCGCAAAAAATGGAATCACGAAAAGAGAAGTCGCAAATGCGCTTTTGATATCCATCTTTAAAGCTTTAACATAGAATGGGACAAGCATAACTCCACCACCATTTGCAAGGAAACCAGAAATCAACCCAATAAGCCCACTAAGAGAGATTAAAACAAATCTATTAACCTTCCCCTCCGCTTCCGTTTTAAACACATCCTTCCTAAAAAGAAAACTCAAACCAACTGTAAAAACAAAAACAGCTGTTGAAAGCATCAAAAATTTACCACTGACCAACCTGGTTAAAATTGCGCCAATGAGAACGAAAGGGAAACCGAAAATTATCGTAACTTTTGCTACATTGAAGTTTATTAAACCCCTCTTATGATAAACAAGCGAAGCAGAAACCGCTGAGGGTATAACAACTGGTAGTGGTGTTGCGAGCGCAAATGTTGGTTTGACCCCGATAATCGTTCTAAGGAGAGGGGTTGCGATACTACTCCCACCAAGACCGAACATCCCGGAGAGAAAACCGATAAGAATCCCCGTTAAAACTTCCTCTAACAAGTTAAACATTTAAATGTCAAATTTTCTTTGAAAAGAAAAGTCCGAAAAAGGCAAACCTTGGTGTCAATCTAACTGCAGGAGCTGGTAGGTGAATGTAATTCAAATTTTTCTTTATCAATCCCCACAGCCATCCATCCCCGGGTAATTTTTCAAGGTCATAGTCAAGTGAAATATAAAATTCCCTTATTCCGCCTCCCCTTCCATCAAGGTCCCTTACACCATATCCAACAGCTAGGTTTAAAAAACTGGGATAAGATTTTTTAATTTTCTCGGGCAAGAAATTAACAACTGATATAGAAAGCCACATAGTTTGTCCCTCGTGGTCGTCAATGAAAATTTTCTTTTGTCCACTTTTAAGTTGACTTGTTGGGATATAGCTCCACTTGAAATTAAAATTTTTCAAGACCGGGAAATAACTCTGCGCAACTGGATACCAAGCCCCCAATATATTTGCTCCTGCATCTCCTGGGCTAAATCCCCAGTCCGTTGCAAAGCCATCTTCAAATTCAACATATAATCCAAAAATTGAACCAAGCAAAGCACCATAAATCATTGACTTCCCTTTTTCAACCCCAGCCCATTGGAGGGAAGACGAAAACAAATTTGAAATCAAATTCGCCCCATAAAAATGTCCAATCTTGTCAATGTTAAGTGCATATTCCCAGTCGTTTACAATATGAAAAGACCGCCTTTGCCCACTCCACCAAGCATTTTTTTGATAGACATGTATCACAGCCATCGTCCCAGCGGTTCCAACGCCAACAAAAGCAAGTTTTGTATAGTTAATACTACTTGAAGATTTAGTTGAATCAGCGTCTGCACAATATGAAAAAGGTGACAGAAATAAAAGAAGAAAGAAATAAATCATCCTCAAATTTTACGGAATATATTTCTAATTTCAACATTCCATTCCCTGCTGAGCTTTATGTTCCAATGCAGGAGTATCACCGAACCCTGATAAACTCTCTCAAACCCCGCCTCGGATAAAGAAACCGTCTCAATCGGAAACCTCCACACATTTGCGAATTTATCAAGATAAAAATTCATATCAACACCCAGCCACTTATCAACAACTCCAAAAGAAGTCACATCTTCAACCTCCCCAATACTTGCCAATTTTGAATCATCAACTTCATATCCCACGAAATAAAAATACCTGTCATCTGAATTCGGCGCGAGGAAATTACAAACGAATTCAACCCCAAACCACAAATCAATCTCTTCTTCCTCAAGATTTTCAAGTTTATACCTAAACAGAACTTCGGTTGAATTTTTATCAATTATGATCTTCTTCTGCAAGCGTAAATTCTTTCGCTCATTCTCAACCCACACATGCCCATCTCTTGAAAGTGTAATCTCAATTACCCCATGCCTGAGCTCAACATCTGCCCTATAAGGTTGATTCACAAAATTGCCTTGCTCTGGATATTTACATTGATAAAAATTTTCAATTGTCGTTTCAGCCCCAAAGAAATGATCAATTAAACTACCACGCCTATACCAGTCATAATGCAAAAACTTTTCCAACCCCTCTTCTTTAGCAGTTAACATATCATGTATACTTGCAACACCCTGATTGTTCGGATTGTTCATCTCTTTTGAAAGTTGCAAAAGCTTTTCGTGATAACCCTCTTTTTTTCTTGTCATCACATCTGTTATGTTAAATTCAGCTGGTTTAAAATCAAGTTCAAAAATTTGACCACCATAATTCGGATTGATATAGACATTAAAATTTGGCGTCTCAACTATTAGCTCTTCTTTACCATCCTTGTCAAAGTCAGTGAATTCATACTTTATGATTTTCTTCCTCTCAACCTTATCAAGTTCGTTCTCTGCGCTTATCAAGTTTCTATATGCTGTTGACCTCAAACTCGTCAGATAAAGACCGCCGAAAATCCCGTGCCAATATGGATCATTGCACTGCGCCCTCCATACCTTTTCAAGCGCGGATTTGACATCTTTTCCTTTCGCCTGGAGCTTTCTAGCCCTTTCAGATACCCTTAACATTTTCTTGTGAAGATTGTTTGCCTCGGGATACTTAACGAGAAAATTTCTCCAAAAACCGCCTCTGAAAAATCTTGAATATTGCTCATACATCCCCTCTTCCTTTAAATGCTCTTCAAGTTTCTCATAATCAAGGTATGCATCTGCTGGCAAAGCCCAATGCATCATCTCAGCGTATGAGGCGTTCGGAAGATAAATTCTCCCTATGGGTTTAATTTTATCAAGCACCTCCGAAAAGTGAAGTATATTAATCCAATCGCTATTTTCTTCAAGTGCGCAGAAAAATTCCTCAAGCCAGCCATCATCGTAAACATGCTTATAAGTATTTGGCCAAACGCCGAACTTTTCCCCATCATCAGCATAAACTATAACTCTATCTCCTTCCTCGGTTGCAATTTCCCTGAGGTAATCAATCGTCTTCTCAACCGCTTGGAAAGGAATCGTATACCTTAACATTTTGCTTATCGGAAATATATTAACCGTAAAGCCCTGTTCCTCGGTTATATAATAACCAAGCAATTGGTCACCTACAAGCCCCGCATATCTAAAGTGTGTATCGTCAATTATAACATACTTAACACCAGCTTGAGAAATGAACTTAACGATGTGCTGTTCCCAAACCCTTTCAGCAAGCCACATTCCAACTGGAACCTTGCCGAAATGTTCCTCTATGAAATCAGAAAGTTTCCTTATTTGATCAAATTTATCTTGATCGGGTATAATAGCAAGTATCGGCTCATAAAAACCACCAGTCATCAACTCAACCTGACCGTTATCAACGAGAGATTTAAGTTGCTCCAAAAACTCCGGATGATTTTTCAAGATCCATTCAAATAAAATTCCAGTGTAGTGCTGTGCGAGTTTAATTTTCGGATGTCGCGCAAGTATCTCAATAAAGGGCTTGTAAGCGGAATTATAAGCATGCTCAAATACGAAATCAAAATTTCCAGATGGTTGATGATTGTGAATTCCAAGGACTAGGTTGATTTTTTTCACCTTTAAATTTCAAAATTTTGTTTTCACTATTTTTCAGGTCTCATATGTGGGAAAAGTATGACATCGCGAATGGTTTTCTGATTGGTTAAAATCATCACAAGCCGATCAATCCCTATACCAAGCCCAGCTGTTGGTGGCATACCATATTCAAGAGCTCTTATAAAATCCTCATCTATGGTCATCGCTTCTTCATCCCCTTGTGCCCTTAAACGCGCCTGTTCTTCAAACCTATATCTTTGATCAATCGGGTCGTTCAACTCGCTGAAAGCATTGCAGACCTCCATGCCTGAAATTATAACCTCAAACCTTTCAACAAGATGTGGTTTGCTTCTATGTCTTTTCGCAAGCGGTGACATCTCAATTGGATAATCAATCACAAATGTCGGCTGTATCAAGTTCGGTTGAACCAGCTCTGAAAAAATCTCATCAATTATCTTCCCGACCCCAATTTTTGAAGAAACATCAACATTAAGTCGCCTCGCTATGGCACGAAGTTCATCTTCACTTTTCCCTTCAAGATTTTCACCCGTGTACTGCTTCAACAACTCAAACATCGGAACTCTCCTCCAAGGCGGGGTCAAATCAATTTCATTATCACCAAACTTTATCCTTGAAGTTCCATTAACACGCAAACAAACATTGTAAATCAAACTCTCCGTAAACTCCATCATCCAATTGTAATCCTTGTACGCCACATAAAGTTCAAGCATTGTAAACTCCGGATTGTGCATCCTGTCCATACCCTCATTTCTAAAATCCTTGCCTATTTCATAAACACCATCAAAGCCACCAACGATTAATCTCTTTAAGTAAAGTTCATCTGCAATGCGAAGATACAAATCCATATCAAGCGCATTATGATGCGTTACAAAAGGTCTAGCTGTTGCACCACCATAAACTGGCTGAAGGATTGGCGTTTCAACTTCAATGTAACCATGTGAATCAAGTATCTCCCTTATAGTGCTTATTATCTTCGCACGCTTTATGAAAACCTGCTTCACTTCCGGATTTACGATCAAATCAACATATCTTTGCCTGTATCTCATCTCCTTATCCGTGAAGGGGTCATAAACAATCCTATTGCCGTGTTCGTCTATCTTTTCTTTTACTACTGGAAGCGGTCTAATTGATTTGGCAAGAATTTGATAGTCATCAACTTTGACAGTCACTTCACCGGTGCGGGTCCTGAAAACCTCACCCCTAACGCCAATTATATCTCCAATGTCAAGCAACTTCAAAATATCATACTTTTCCCCAAGCACATCTTTTTTGAAATAAATTTGAATTTTCCCCTTTGAATCTTGAATATGCGAAAATGTCGCCTTTCCCATTCGTCTTATTGACATAATTCGCCCAGCAATTGAAACACTCATCGGGGGATCTTCATCTCGGAAATTTCTTAAAATTTCATCAGAATAAGCATTAACCGGATACTCATAAGGATAAGGGTTAATCCCAAGTCTTTTCAACTCTTCAAGCTCCTCAAGTCGCCTCTTCATAAGTTGATTGAACTCTTCCCAATATTGAAACTTAAGCTCGTCCTGCAAAGCAATTCGCAATTTTTGTTTTTTATTGTTTTTAATTTAATTAAATTTGCATAAAAAATGAAACCGCTTCCAAAATGAAAATTTCAACCAAAACATTCAACCTGATAACTTACATAAGCTTGGCAATTCTCGTCATCCTGCTAATTGGAATGCTTACAAGGGTGATACCGCCTAAATACTATCTTCATGCTTTAACAGTTGCAATCGCATTGTTCATACTTAGGATTTTCCTCAGAATTCAAATGTATCTACAATCAAAATCGTCAAAGCGAAATGAAAATTAAAGAGAAATTAATTGAGGAAATCGTTGAAATATCGCACCTGATTTATAAAAAGGGCTTCGTATCCTCAACCGACGGCAATATCTCAGCTAAACTCCCGAATGGAAATATACTTTGCACTGCGACATCCGTCAATAAAGGCGAGGTCAAAAAATCACATATCGTTGAGGTAAATCCAACAGGCGAAGTAGTTTATGGAATTTACAAGCCGTCAACCGAAATAAAAATGCATCTTTTCATTTATCAGCGTCGCGATGATGTTAAAGCGATAATTCATGCTCATCCACCGTTTGCCACCGCTTTCGCAACCACAGGGCTCTCGCTTGAGGGCTATGTCTTACCCGAGGTGATTATAAACCTTGGTAAAATACCGCTTGCTAAATATGCTACCCCATCAACCGAAGAAGTTCCATTGTCAATAGAGCCGTTTGTTGAAAAACACGATGCATTTCTCCTTCAAAATCATGGCGCGGTTACGCTTGGCTCAAGCTTGAAAGATGCCTACTTTAAAATGGAAAAACTTGAACACTATGCAATGATAATTTTACTTGCGAGAATCCTTGGCGGTGAAAAAAATCTATCACAGGAGGAAATTGCAAAACTTTCAGAAATAAGCTTAAAATCATACGGGAAAAAGATAAGTATATGAAGACAGGGGAAATAAAAGTTGCGGTTTTGCTTGGGGGAACATCTCCCGAAAGGGATGTCTCAATAATTTCTGGAAAATATGTAACGCTTGGATTAAGGGAAGTCGGATACATCGTTAAACCGATTGATCCAGCCCTTGGTGTGAATCAACCCGAAAACGAGGATGAACTTTTTATAAGCTCAATAAGGGAAACCCCGCCAACTGAGGAGGAACTCTCAAAACTTTCAAATAAAAATGTGATTGAGTGCATCAACTCAAATCTCCTTGATGATGTTGATGTTGTCTTTATAATTTTGCACGGGAAATGGGGGGAAGATGGAACAGTTCAATCCTTGCTTGAGCTTCGCGGTAAAAAATATACAGGTTCCGGGGTGCTTGCAAGCGCAATCGGCATTGATAAAAATATGTCCAAAATCGTCTTCAAACATCACGGCGTTCAAACACCAGAATGGTTTATGATAAGAAAAAATAAAATTGACCTGAAGGAAATAAGAGAAAAAATTGAAAAATCATTCTCATACCCATGTGTAGTGAAACCCAACGATCAGGGTTCAACCGTCGGCTTAAGTATAGTCAAATGTCCCGAAGATATTGAACCGGCAATTGAACTTGCCTTCAAATACTCAGATCAAGTCATGGTTGAGGACTTCATAGATGGCAAGGAGCTAACAGTTGGAATTCTCGGGGATATGGCATTGCCAGTGATTGAAATAATACCCAAGGGCGGGATTTATGATTATTACCATAAATACACAAAAGGGGCAACCGAATACATAGTCCCTGCGCAAATACCAGAAGAACTAACCCAAAAACTTCAAGAACAAGCCTTGCTTGCGTTTGAGTCAATCGGATGTAAGGGATTCGCAAGGGTTGATTTCAGAGTTAAAGATAACGGCGAAATATATTGCCTTGAAATTAACACAATCCCAGGCATGACAGGAACAAGCTTAGTCCCTAAAGCAGCTAAAGCAGCTGGAATTGATTTCCCAGAACTCGTTGACAGAATTGTAAAACTTGCTCTTGAGGAGTGATCACCTCCTGAAAATCTGTTCAAGCAATTTCCCACCCCGCCTTTTTATTTCATCCTCTATTTCCCTTAGCTTAGCATCTTTCAGCTTCTCAAATTCACTTATCTGAACATTGTATTGTTCTAATTTTGAATATGCCTCATTTACCTTATTCTCAACACTTCGCTCAAAATCAGCAAGATATGAATCAATTTTCTCTCTTACCGCCTTTTCAACATCTTGTTTTATCCTTTCAATCTCTTTCCCCACGGCGTCTTTAAAACCTTGCGTCAACTGTCTATCAAGCATTGAGTTAAACCTCACATCAAAATCAGATCCTTTGAACGACAACAATATGTTCACGTCAACATTCTTAACTGAGTTAAATGTTTGCTTGAAAATTTCAGCAACCTTTTCTTCATACTGATTATTAAATTTCACATCTTGATAAGCAAAGGCGGGATTTAAAGCGTTAAACTTTGCGGTTGATTCTATCAAATTCGCCTGCTTGGAAATTTCAAAGTTAAAGTTCCCACTAGCCCTTGCCAATCTAATCGGGAGATATTTAACATTGTGATCAAATTTTAAATCAACGATTGGAAAATTTAAAATCCCAAGTTGCAATTTTTGACTTGGCGGTGAAGAAACAAAATCAAGGACAAGTTTTAGATATAATTGAGCTTTGTCTGGGCGAGTTCCTTCAAGCGAAAAAATTGTGGGTCTACCAACGATTTTCGGTTGTGATGAAACATCAAGTAATTCCCCTTTTATAAAGAAACCGCCGTTGGTCTCACCTGATATTTCACAGCGTCTCAACCAAAAATTTGGCAAAGCTTTTTCCTTAACGAAGTGTATATCTTGCCCTTTAAACCTCGGTGGTTTCTTCTCCTTTTCAGGTTTAATCGCCTGTAACTTCTCAACCGCTTTTTCAACCCTGTCCGAATACTTAAGGTAAGTCAAATAATACGAGAACAACTTCGGACCGATCAGATAACGCACAACCTCCATCTTTGAAATATCTGGAATTTTAGCATAATCTTTAACCTTAGCAAGGTCACTTTTTATCGCATCTTGAAATTCAAGTTTGGCACCTTCAATTTTTGATTTTAAATCCTTCACTTCGTTAATCCTTGAATCATATTTACCTTTTAATCCCTTTACAAAATTCGCAGCGTTGACAATGACATCCCTTGTTCTTTTTAAATCATCAACCGTCTTGATATCCCTTACATTAAGCGACCTTAAATTTCTCTCAATTTGTCTCAAAGAATCAATTTCCTTTTCAATTGATTCAACTTCAGCCCTAATCTTATCAACCCGCGAGATGAATTCCTTTTTTATGGAGTCAACTTTATTTGGCGTTTCAAGTTTAACTTTATCAACTACATCTTCAACTTTCATCGTCTTTATCTCAGACAAAATATCAAAGGCAGGGGTGGATGTAACTTGTTCCAGAACTACAGCGAATTGCTTTTCAATAAAGCTTGGCTCTTTTTTCTCTTCTTTTTTCTTTGGCAAACGCCCGTCCGTTTTTCTATCTGTAAATGTTTTTATGTTTAAAACTTTCATCCTCTCAATTACAACTTTCCTCTTCAAAAGCGCAGATGGAGATAACTTAAATTCAACCGGACCAGTTTCAATCATATTCTTGAAAGCTATCTCTGGATGAGCAACCTGCAATCTATTCCACTTGAAAGATAAATTTAAAATTGAAAAGTCAAGGTTATCTATTTCAACCTTTGCACCGACAATTCCCTCTCCGGCTTTTTCAAGTGTCCTTTCAAGCCATTTATCGGTCAAGAAAATATTCAAAAGAACAAAAATCAAAACTAAAACCGCAACGAATATAACGCCAGATTTTCTTATGTATTTCACAACTCACTTAACACCTTTATTTTTTGATATATGTTATAAATTTTCGTCGCTTTAAACATTTGAAACAAAGGAAGTTTTTGAATATGCGGGTCTATTTTAACGCGATAATTTTTCACAAGCCACCTTGTCAAAATTAGAACAGGAACAAACAAAATCATTGAAATAGATGTGCTCCCCATGACAACTGTGTTGTAAAACCTTGTAAATGGAATCACAGGAGATTGATATAAAGAGGTCCAAAATTCGCGAAGAAATTCAACATCAACAAGAAGCCAATATCCAATTGAGTGGAAAATTGGGTCAAAGATATAAGCTATAGATGAAAAGATTGCCAACCCAAGCAAAACAGCTCCGAAATTCACATTCAAAATTATGACAAGAAACCAAATGAAAAAACCGTGTAAGGTATCCCATGGGATCAATCCAAGGCACATTCCAAAGGCAAAACCTGCTGCGACTTGCCCAGGGGTTCCATGCGCCCTTAAAATTTTAACCACTTTGACGAGAAGTTGAAGCAAAGGCATAGCATAAGCTGAATTTTGTTTCTCATATATGAATTACCTCCTTTAATGCATCAGCGGATGCCTCCATCAATGCTTCAGAAAGAGTTGGATGAGCGTGAACCGTTTTTACTATTTCAAAGGCAGTGCTCTCAAGTGTTTTAGCCACACCAAATTCAGCTATCAACTCCGTTGCTTCTGGACCTATTATGTGTGCGCCTAGAATTTCACCATATTTTGCGTCAAATATAACTTTAACAATCCCTTCCGTCTCTCCCAATGAAAGCGCCTTACCATTTGCCCTAAAAGGAAAACGACCGACTTTTATCTCATACCCAAGCTCAAGCGCCCTTTGTTCGGTTAAACCAATGCTTGCAACCTGCGGTATGCAATAAGTGCAATTCGGGATGTTGTTGTAATCAATCGGCTTTGTCTCAACCCCTGCAATGTTCTCAATACATCTTATCCCTTCGGCAGAAGCAACATGAGCGAGCAAAGGCGGACCGATTACATCACCGATTGCATAAATCCCCTCAACGCTTGTTTGATAACTTATCTTATCAACCTTTATAAAACTCTTCTCAACCTCAACACCAAGTTCCTCAAGCCCAAGCTTGTCGCTGTTCCCCTGAACCCCAACAGCAACGAGAGCAACATCGGCTTTTAAAACCATCTCCCCATTTTGATTCTGAATTTTAACCTCAGCGAAATCACCGTTTTTCTTCGCTTCAATGACGCGAGTGTTTGTCAAAATATCAATTCCGCTCTTTTTAAACGACTTTTCAAGGATTTCGGTTATCTCCCTATCCTCATTTGGCAAAATTGATGGCATCATCTCCACCAAGGTTATCTTCGTCCCAAACGAATTATAAAAATAAGCAAACTCAACACCAATAGCTCCAGCTCCGATAATTATCATTGACTTCGGCGGTTCTTCAAGCAACATCGCTTCCTTGCTCGTTATAACCTTAACACCATCAATTGTAATCCCTGGGATCTCCCTGGGTCTTGCTCCCGTAGCTATGATTACATGTCTCGCTTCTACCTCAAATTCCTCTTTATCCGATTTCACTCCTACCAAGTTTCTCTTTAATAAAAACCCCTGGCCAGAAAACTTTGTAACATTATTTTTCCTCAAAAGAAATTCAACACCTTTTGACAACCTATCAGCTACCTGCCTACTTCTCTGAATTATCTTTTTGAAATCAAAACTTGGGTTTTCAACCTTCAACCCAAATTCATCCGCCCGCTTGATGAGGTTAAAGACTTCCGCTGATTTAAGCAAAGCTTTTGTTGGGATACAACCCCAATTAAGACAAATCCCCCCGACACGGTCTTTTTCAATGAGAGCCGTCTTAAAACCAAGTTGTGAAGCCCGAATCGCACAGACATAACCACCGGGACCACCCCCTATAACGATGACATCAAATTTTTCAGCCATAGAAAGTGATATTTTTGTTTTTGTTAAGTAGTAAAAAAATTAAAAAAAGGAAGGTGAAAATCAAATAAATGTTGCGGAGGGGGTGGGATTCGAACCCACGATCCCGCTTTTTGGCGGGATACACGCTCTCCAGGCGTGCGCCTTCATCCACTCGGCCACCCCTCCAAAATCAAAATAAAATTTATGCGCCAAAAGATAAAAATCAAAATCTAAAACCTGCGCCTCATCCTTTCCCTTTGCATCTCACGAAGCGTATTTATAAACTCACGGTTGAAATTCCTTTCAAAAACTATAACTTGTGCTATCTGACGATCGCTCAATATCTCCTTTAACTCATTGTAAAAATTCACCCTTAACTCATTCTCCTTCCTCTCAAGCTCAAAAATATCTTGCATCAATTTGTCATAGCTATCTTTATCCCCACGATTTATCTTGACCTCAAGCTCATTTATCAAATTTTCCCTTTCAATCCAAACCTGCGCTAAATCATTGGAAAATTTACTATACTTGCTCAAAAATTTTACTGATGTCTGTTCATCCAGTTTTAAAATTTCAAGAAGCCGAACCTTCTTAAATTCAAGAATCCTCTGCCTCCACATCGGTCTCATAAATCCCTGAGCCGATGAAAAATCGGCAAAGAAAGCGAACACAAATAAAATTAAAATTAATCTCCTCATCTCATATCAAAATTTGTTTGAAAGTCGCTGTAAAATCTCATCAATGTCAATCTCCTGGTAATTCAATCTCGCCTTGTCAATCTCCGGCAGTTGATATTTTTCATAAAGGTAGGATATCGCCTCTTCAATAAGCTCATCACTAAATTCACCTGATTGCATCTCTTCTGGCTTAACGAAAACACCCCACTTCTCAACATCATAATGATAAGCGTAAAAATCGCTCAAACCCAAATTTGAAAAGATAAATCCAAAAATGAAGCCAATGATGATAACAGCAATAGAAGGCGCAAATAAAACCGGCTTCAAAGCGAAAACCTTTGCACTGCCACGCTTGGCTATTTCCCTTTTAACTCTCCCCAAAAAATTAGACCAGTAAAATTCCGATGGCTCATCAAATTTTAATTCGTTTAGCGCTGATACAACACCAACGATCTGCTGAAACTCAAACTTACAACTTTCACATTCTTTAAGATGCTTTTCAATCTCAACTGATTTCAACTTGCCAGTTGCGTAATCAACGAGATTTAATTTAACCTCCTTGCATTTCATCTTTGATGAACTTTTGTATTTTTTTAACAGCGTGGAAATAATTCGCCTTCAAAGTCCCGATCGGCTTATTAAGTATCTTCGCTATCTCTTGATAATCAAGGTCTTCAAAGAAACGCATTACAAAAATCATCCTTTGTTTAGTCGGCAATTTTTCAACTGCCCTTTCAATTAAATTTCTCTCTTCTCTTTCAAAAAGTTCCTGATCTGGCGTTTGACCAAATTTCAATAGGTTAGTGACTTCGTCAATTTGAATGAACTCTTTTATCTTCTTTTTCCTTAAAAAACTCCTACATTCATTTACTGTTATTCTGTAAATCCAGGTGAACAAGCTTGACTCTCCCTTGAAATCACTAAGCGAATAAAAAAGTTTAATGAAGACCTCTTGAGCAATGTCATCCGCATCCTCATGGTTTCCGAGAATTCTTCTTGCAAGAGTATAAACTTTCCGTTGATATCTTTTGACGATTTCATCAAAAGCAGAAGTATTTCCATTTTTAAACTCATTGACAAGTTCAATATCCGATTTGTTCATCAACTATTTTACATAAGTTTAAAAAAACGGGCGGTCTTTTGGGACCGCCCTTAAACTTACTAAAACACGACATACGGAACACCCCAAACAGAGACGGAAACCGGGGCGCTATCATCATAAAGCGACTCCCTTGAAATAGCGTGTATCATCGCATTGAAATTCCCCCTATGCGAATGAACCTTCAACTCCGCCTCATAAACCTCCTCACTCCCGCTTGATGAGACCATTTTGAAAAGTTTCCTCGCCCTGAAGAAACCGAAACGATTAACTCCATAAGTCATAGAAACGATGTCAGTGTCGGGTGTTGCGCTTTGAACTGTTACTGTGAACTTAACAACAGCGGATGGGTTAAATGATGGAACCCCATGTCTACCCAAGAAACCAGGGCGATAAAACTGATTCAACGGATCGGTAACCTCAATAGTATTACCATCTGGTAATGTCAAAGTTATCTTCTTGATCGTTATGTTTGAATTTTGAGTTCCACCCTGAACAAGCGAAACAGCCCATATCCTCCACTTCCTGGCATTTGGAGCGTCAGCATTTTCTTTCTTTACAACTTGAACCTTGCGAGTGAATACCTCAGTCAATGGCTTGGTTATAACGGTATCCGGCGTTGTCTTCCCCTGCGTGTAAGACCCAGCGATTTTCAAATCTGATTCAACCGTTCTTGTTATCGTGACAACAACAAGCGTATCATTCACATTCTCGTAATTGTAATCCTTGGTCACCCTCTTAACAATTCTGCCCCACCTCAAAGGATAAAATTCCCTTGAAAGCGAACCAAACTCAAAATTCAGCGGTAAATATGTCCCATCGTTTAAAGCAACATCAGTCCCTGAAATGAAATCATCGCTCTCAATTATTTGCTTGATCACTTCCTTGTCAGCTTCGGTCAAAGGAGAGGTTAATTCTGATTCCTTCGTGCAACCGGAAATTAGAAAGATTCCAGCAAGGAAAAACGCTAAAAGAGACAATTTTGATCTTAACATAAGAGTTCCTCAATTTTGTTTTTGACTTCACAAATTTAGATGAATCTTTAACCCCTCCGGTTTAATCTGAGACCTTCTCAAGGGCACTTTTAATTTTTTTATATGTATCAGATAAAAGCTCGGATATGACTTTCGTCTCCGAAATCACGGGCATAAAGTTAGTGTCGCCGTTCCACCTTGGGACTATATGGAAGTGTATATGGTCTTCAATTCCAGCCCCACTGACACGTCCGAGGTTAGCCCCGATATTAAAACCATGAGGTTTTAGTGCGATTTCAAGAGCTGAAATACCTTTTTTTATAACTTTCATCAATTCAAGCATCTCTTCTTCCGTTAGAGATGAAAAACTTGAAGTGTGCTTGTAAGGGACGACCATTATATGTCCTGAATTGTAGGGGAAAAGGTTCATTATGATGTAGCAGGTTTCACCGCGGAAAAGAACAAGATTTTTTTCATCGTCGTTTGATTTAGCTTTCTCACAAAAGAGGCATTCTTTCCCTTTGGATTCTTCATTTGAAAAACTTTCAATATACTTAGCCCTCCAAGGGGCCCAAAGACGATCCATTGAGAAATCAAATTTATTTTTAACTTCGTCATAAAAATAATCAAAAACGCCCAAAAAAGAAACTTTTAAGCCCCGTTGTTAATTTTTATCCGCCCAATTATTTCAATATCAACATCTGTGGGAAGTTCGGTGTATGAAATCACACTGACATCTGGAAAACTTGAATGTATCAACCTATAAAAGTAAAGACGAACGGTCGCCGAACAAATCACTACAGGAGCATATCCAAGCCCTTTGGCAATTTCAATATTATCTTTAACTGAATTGTTGATTGCACGGACTAAATTCGGCGGTAAACCCAGGGTCTGCGTCTGCGAAGCACCCTGCTGTAACGCCTGCGTAATTAGCTCCTCAATTCTCGGATCAAGTTGTATAGCGTGAATCACACCGTTGTCGTCCTGATAAAGCCGTGCAATCGTTTCGGAAAGTGAGTGCCTTATATATTCGGTCAAAACATCAACATTTTTTGTAACCCTTGAATAATCAAGTAACGCCTCAAGTATTGTGACCATATCACGAATGGGTATCCCTTCGCTGAGAAGATTTTGCAAAACCTTTTGAATTGTACCTATTGGCAAAGTTTCAGCGTTTATCTCTTCAACAAGCGCCGGATAATCCTCACGCAAACTATCAATTAACACCTTAACATCTTGCCTGCTCAAAATTTTGCCTGCATTCCTCCTCAAAATTTCAATTAAATGTGTCGCTATTACAGATACCGGCTCAACAACAGTATATCCCGAAACCTCAACCTCTTCTTTTCTATGAGGCGGAATCCAATAAGCATCAAAACCATAAACTGGTTCTTTAACTTTAATTCCATCAGCGATCTCGCTCTCTGCTGTCCCCGGATTCATCGCAAGATAAAAACCAGGTTTAACCTCCCAAGAAGCGACTTTATTCCCACGAATTTTAATGACATATTCATTTGGCTGAAGATGTATATTATCCCTGACCCTCACAGGTGGAACGATGATTCCAAGTTCAAGTGCAAGCTGTTTCCTTATACCTATTATCCTCTTGAATAAAGTTCCACCTTGCTCTTCATCTGCAAGCGGAATTAAACCATAACCAATTTCAATTTCAATTGGATCAACCTGAATCAACTTCTCAACTTTTTCTTCCTGTTGTAAAGTTTGCTTTTGTGGTTTTATTTCTTGAACTGTAACTTTAACTTTCTCCAATTTTGTGCCTAAATATCCAGCCACTCCGCTAACAACGGAAAGCACAAGAAAAGGAAACATCGGAAGACCGGGGACAATTGCGAAAAAGGCGAGAACACCAGAAGCGATTAACAGTGCTTTCGGTCGCTGAAAAATTTGACCTTTAAGTTCAACATCAAACTGATTCCCGGATGCATTTCTCGTGACAACCATTCCAGCGGAGACAGAAATTATCAGCGCCGGTATCTGCGAGACAAGCCCATCACCTATTGTAAGAAGTGTGTAAGTTTGCAGTGCCCCTTGAAAAGTCATACCACGCTGAAGCACTCCAATTATCAACCCGCCTACGATATTCACAACAGTTATTATTAATCCAGCAATTGCATCGCCACGGACGAACTTGCTTGCTCCATCCATCGCTCCGTAAAATTCCGCTTCTCTTTGTATCATTTCCCTTCGCCTTCTCGCTTCTTCCTCTGTTATTATGCCAGCGTTTAAATCAGCATCAATGCTCATCTGTTTCCCGGGCATGGCGTCAAGCGTGAATCTCGCAGCAACCTCAGCTATCCTACCGGCTCCCTTGGTTATCACAACGAACTGAATTATCACAAGAATTATAAAGACGATAAATCCAACGACATAATTTCCTTTGACGACAAACGAACCGAAAGCAAAAATTATCTTCCCAGCATATCCATCGCCAAGTATCAACCTCGTTGAAGCGATATTCAAACTTAATCTGAAAAGTGTCAAAATCAACAAAAGCCCCGGGAAGACGGAAAGTTCAAGCGGACTTGTTATATACATTGAAATTAAAAGCACTACAATTGAAAGCGTGATATTCAACGCAATCAATATATCCAAAAGAAACGGTGGAAGTGGCAAAATCATAAAAACAAGTATTGAAACCACCGCTACAGCAAGCAAAACATCGGTATTTCTACCCAAAGCATTTAAAATCCCATTTCCCTGGTTCATACTGAAACTTTAGAGCTTTTATTTTTCAATCTGAATACATATGCGAGAACCTTTGCAACTGCCTTGTACAATTGTGGCGGTATTTCCTCGTCAACATCAACTATTTTGAAAAGCATTTGAGCTAAAGGTTTATCTTCAACGATTGGAACATTGTTTTTCCGTGCTATTTCTTTTATTCGCTCTGCTATAAGGTTTATCCCCTTAGCAACTACTTTCGGCGCTTTCATCTTTTTCGGTTCATACTTCAAAGCTACCGCTATATGTGTTGGGTTTGTGATCACAACATCCGCCCTCGCAACATTGTGCATCATCCTCATCCTTACAATTTCCCTCTGTTTTCTTCTAATCCTCGCCTTGACAAGCGGATCACCTTCAAGCTCCTTCAATTCCTCCTTCACTTCCTGCCTCGTCATCCTTAACTCCTTTTCATATTCCCATCTTTGAAAAGAAAAATCAAATATAGCCAAGACCAAATAAATAACCGCCGTCTTCAATAACAATGAAAAACCAGACCTAACGATAAAATCAGCTATCCCTTTGATCTCGGAATCAATGAGAACCACAACATCATCAATCATACCTTTCAAAGTCAAAAACGCAACAAAACCAACGACGCCTACCTTGAAAAATCCCTTGACCAATTCAAAAAAACTTCTTCTTGAAAACAAAATTTTCTTTATCCCGCTTGCTGGGTTTAATCTCTCAAAATCAAACTTCAACGGCTCAAAGGTGAAAACGAAACCAGTTTGTGCTAGATTTACCCCAACCCCAACAACTGAAAGAAGAAGTAAAAAAGGAAGAAAATTCAGCCCGAGAAATGAAATCATATAAGTTGCATATCCCTGGAGATTTGCTTTGGAAATTTCAATTGAATGTAAGTTTGAAAGAATAAACACAGCAAAATTTGAAATTTTAACCCAAACATGCTTACCACCGAAATACAGGATAATTAAAGAAACGGACAAAACTATCGCAGAGTTAAACTCATAGCTTTTTGCGACCTTTCCCTTCTTCCTTGCGTCTTCCCTTCGCTTTGGCGTAGCTTGTTCAGTCCGCTCCTGAAATTCCTCAGCCATAACTTAGACACGAATTAATTTTAAAAGTTCAATCAAATCACCCTCAAAAACATTCAAAACTTTTTTAAAAATTGCAACGAACAGTGGCATTGTAATTATCAAAGCTATAAATCCAACAGCGATTTTAACTGAAAAAGCAAACATGAAGATGTTCATTTGTGGGAAAACCCTTGATAGAATCCCTATTGCTATGTCAGTCAAAAACAATGCAACTAAAATCGGCGCGCTTATCTTAATAGCGGTTATAAAGACAAAAGATATGAACTTAACACCCCATTCAACCAATCCACCAGTTATGCCAAAAGAAGAAATGGGGACAATTTCAAAACTTGCGGATAAAGAACGAAGCAAAATGTGATGCCCATTTAACATAAGAAAAAGTGAAAGCGAAAGGTAATGCTTAAACTGACTTAAAGTTGGAACTGGCTCCGAATGCTCCGGGTCAAACGCTGTGGATGTGGAAAACCCAATGTCAAACCCAATCAAATGTCCAGCGAATTGCACAGCGTAAAATATTCCCCAACAGGAAAAACCCATTATGAGCCCAACTATCACCTCCTTTAAGATCAAGATAAAAAAACCAAGGAACTCAAAAGATAGATTTAAATTGACATCAATCGTCAGAAGAAAGATATAACTCAAAAAAATGCTGACCCAAAATTTGAGCTGGAATGGGACAACGGAATGCCCCAATACGGGGGAGGTTGAGATGAAACTCAATGTGCGGACTAAAATCAAAATGAAAACATAAAAAGTTGAGAGATATAATTCCATCGCTTTTATCTTGTTATGTTTGGTATCTGATTAAAAATTTCACGCGCAAAGCTAACGAAGACATCAATTATCCAAGGCAAAGCGATGACAAGAACAATTGCTATGACGATAAGTTTCGGGACAAATGTCAGTGTCATTTCATTTATTGAGGTAGCGGACTGAAAAATTGATATGATAAGTCCAACTATTGCTGACGCTATCAAAATCGGCGCGGAGACCAGAAAAGCGGTGAAAAACGCTTCCCTCGCAAGATGAATTATGAATTGTTCGGTCATAAATTTCCATTTTAATTTTCTTAGTGAAAACTTTTAACGAGCGATTCAACAACTAGATGCCACCCATCAATCAAAATGAAAAGCAAAATTTTAAACGGAAGAGAGATCATAACTGGCGGAAGCATAATCATCCCCATTGACATTAAAACGCTTGCGACTATTAAGTCAATCATCAAAAACGGGACATAAATCAAAAACCCAATTTGAAATGCTATTTTTAATTCGCTAATTGCGAAGGCGGGTATCAATACATGTGTTGGGATTTCATCTCTGTTTTGTGGCTTTGGTAATTTTGAAAGTGAAACAAAAAGTGCGAGGTCATCTTCACTGACTTGCTTGAACATAAACTCCCGCAATGGTTTTATCGCCCTTTCATAAGCTTGAGCTTGGTTTATCTCCTTACGAAGGTATGGCTGAATTGCATCCGCATTAATCCTCTCCCATACGGGGGACATTATAAAAAATGTCAAGAAAAGCGAAAGCCCAACGAGAACCTGACTTGGTGGCATTTGTTGAACTCCAAGTGCCTGCTTTAAAAAGTGAAAGACGACAATTATCCTTGTAAACGATGTCGTCAAAATTATTATCGCTGGAGCAAGTGAAAGAACGGTCATCAATAAGAGAATTTGTAAAGTCAAGGCGACATCCTCTGGCTTCTGCGATTTACCAACCTCAATGTTTACTTTAGGTATTGCAAGCGGTACATCTGTATTTGAGTTTTGTGCGCTTAAAAAAGCCAAAGGAAAGAACAAAAGAAAAATCAAAAAACGCATTTTCAAAAAGCACCTCCCTGCTTTATTTCCAATTCATCAAGGATACGAATCATCTCCGGGTCGCTTATCTCGGATAAAATTGAAATGGAATTTTCAGCTACGCCGAGGATTAAAACTTTGTTCAAAATTTTGACAATATAAATTGACTTCTTCGGTTGAATTTGCAACCGAGCGTAAATTTTCATGCTCAAAGACGAGGGATTTGGAATTTTCAGGTAAAATTTCCTCAACACATATAAAAAGCCGAACATCAAAATCACGACAACGCTAAAAGAAAAAATCGTTTTTATGACAAGTGAAATCATTTCACTTCTTCAAATTTTTTATCCTTTCGTCAACCGCCACAAGATTTGTAATTCTGATGCCAAAATGTTTATCAATCACAACAACTTCACCTTCAGCTATCTTCTTGCCATTTACGAGCACATCTACCGGCTCACTTGCGAGTTTATCAAGTTCAATTATTGAGCCACGATCAAGCTCAAGTATATCTTTTATAAACATCGTCGTCCGCCCAAGCTCAATTGAAACAGGCAAAAGAACATCAAGCAAAATCTCAAGCCGATTGTTCACAACTTTTTCATCGCCCGTTCTTTCGGTTTGAGTATTTTCAAGATTTTGAAACTCTACGTTTTGAACTTCCATCTTCCCTGTCTCCTTCTCCATTGCACTACTCCTCATTGTTTGAAATTCTTGTCACCTTTACTGCTTTTTTCCCATTGAAAACCCCAGGTTTACCATAAAGTTTTAGTTTCCCGGCAATGAAAATTTTAACTTCAGAATCAACCCCTGTGTTAAGAAGGATTACATCACCAACATTTAAATTCAAAATTTCCTCAATGCTTATCTCTACTTGACCAAGTTCAACTGATACTGGAATCTTGGTCGTCTTTATCCTTTCAGCGATGTATTTTGAATATTCCTCAGGCGTTTGCCTTCTAACCCCCATAAATTTTTGAAGCGTCATCTTGGTGAGCGAGTCCTCAATCACAAAAACAGGATAACACATGCTCATTCTGAAGCTTTTATCCGCAAGCGAAACAATAAACGAAATCACAAGCACGATCTCACTTGCCGGGGCGATTTGAACTATATCCGGGTCACTTTCATACTTTGAAATTTTGAATTTGTATGTGTCAACCACGCTCCATGCTTTTTCAAGCTCTGTGCAAGAACGCTCAATTATACCGCGAATTAAACTTTGTTCAATTTGTGTTAAAGCCCTTGTCATTTTTTTCTTTCCTTCAAAAGCGCTATCCCCACTCCCCCCAAGCAACCTTTCTATCAAGACGAAACCAAGTTCAATCCCCAGCTCAAAAATTATATCTCCCTTGCCTTCGCCAGCACTTAAAATAAAAATAACGCTGGGCTTTTCTATTGAAAGGATATATTCAGAATAAAAAAGTTGATCAATGTTTTCAACTTGAATTGTCACTGGCGTTTGAAGTCGGCTCGTCAAATGATAGCCAAGCATCTCCGCAAAACTTTGATGAATCGTTTGGATCGTCCTTATTTGGTTTTTTGAAACCCTACTCGGGCGACGAAACTCATACGGCACCACTTCCTTCTGCTCACGCTTTGAAATTATCTCCCCGGGCGACTTACCCGCGGTTAAACCCGCAAGTAAACTGTCTATTTCCTGCTGAGATAAAATCTCTGGCATCGGAGAAACTAACTTTTATTGAATTATAAACTTACTGAAATAAACATTTTGAACTCTCCCCTGAGTTAAAATCTCATCAACCTTTTTAGCTATCTCCCGCCTTAAATCTTTCCTCTTCGTCACATCGCTTAACTCTTCAAGCGTCTTGCTTGACAGGACATTTATCAATATGTCATTCACTATGACCTCTTTACTTTGAATTTCAGCAAATGCCTTTTCATTCGTCACCTCTATCCCAACGCTTGTGAGCAAATACCTTAATCCACCCGTCCCTGCAGGGTTCACAATTAAATCTTTGACGACGAAAAGAAACTCCGGATGTGAAATCACATATTCCGATTCGTTTATTTTATACTCATCCCCAATTTTTTTATCCACCGCTTGTGTTTTAATTTTCCCGTCATCGCTCGGCGGATTTGTCTTTGAGTTCAGATCAAGAACAAGAAGATAGGCGATCACAATTTGAAGCAAAACAATAGGTATAGCAACGAAAAAAATAGTTTTTTTACCGCTTTTCTGCGAAGCTGTTTGATCTTGCGGAGTTTGAACCTGTTGCGCTTGAACCTTTTCTGGCATATGACAAATTTTTTATTTTGAAACTCACAAAATAAAATCAAACCCCGTGCCATTTTAAAACCCCATTTAAAAACGATAAAAAATAAAGCCAGGGATGAAACCCTGGCTGATATTAACCAATTGGTTGAGATTATCACCACAAGGAAGATTTAAATCTTTAATCACCAAGGAAAATATACCCTTTAGACGTGAAAATCATAATTCTCAATCTTCAAACTTTCGCACCCTGGCGAAATTTTTTATGCTTATGTTAAAATACACTTTAAATGAAAATCCCGACATTGAAACAGGCGAACCAAATCTAACTTTCCATCTCTTCTCGTCATCCCCAACCTTCTTCAAAAATGTCCATTCATCTATTTTCTCTGAAATTAAATACAAACCCTTAACACCGATATTCAAATCAGGATTTATCACAAACTCAATCCCAGTGCCCACTCCCCCTTGCAATAACCATTTCCTAAGACTTAACGCATACTCAATTGTATCCCTATTACTGCTTTCCTTCGCGCTGAACTTAAAATTCGCCACCCCAACTCTACTTTCAAACGCAACCGAAAGACGCCTGAAATAAATCTTCTTCATCAATCCGATTGAAAAATTACCATAAAGACCGCTCTTAACATCATTCCCAAAGAAATTGACATCAAGCGGGAGCACACCAACATTTGCGGATAAAATAAACCAAAGCTGGCTTTTGTTGATCGCTTTCCCAAAGTTTACATTTATATCAAAATGTCCCGCATATGCAAAAGGAGAAACCTTTTTTATTTTAACCGTATCCATCACGCCAGCGGATAGTGGGAAATTGTAAAAATCAACCGAACTTACCTTCACAGGGAAAGCACTCAAACCAAAAACAAAATCAAATGGAAATCTCGGTCTTTCTTCAGCCAACATTCCTTTCTGGATTACACCAGAACCGAAAATTGAACCAATTATTATCTGGGCACTGCTATATTCCTTCTTGTATCTATTATCTGCGACATTGCTCACACGAACGAATCCAACATTTCTCTTTTTAATCTCCCCAGTTATTGTCTCAACAAATTCGTAAATATCAAAACCATCATCAATCAAGACCCCCTCTCTTTTACCAAGATCAAACTTTACACTATTAAAACTCGCTTCAACCACCGGAGCTGAAAGTTTAAAAATTTCCCTCAAAGCCATATCAAAGCTACTCACAAGCCCAGGCACTGCAAACATAAAAGCAGAATCCTGGGGTGAAATGTTTCCTTTGTAATCCACAACTGAAACAAAAGCATTACTTGGGCTCTTTGCTCTCACCTCATACGAAAAGATGATTGAATATTGATTATTTTCAAACTTGACCCTGTAAATCGCCATCCCTCCATTAATCGTTGCCCTTACACCGGGGATGCGAACTTCCCTGCCTTTCTTTTTCTCAACTATGGTATCTCTGACAACCCTTGCCATATCAATAAATGGAATGACTATGTAGCCAGAGTTCATAACCCTCTCAATTTTCCGAGCATCAATCCCAAATGTCTTCGCCTTGGTTGAGATAAATCTTTCCCTGTCTGCCTCACTAACAAGGGAAAGCGCCTTCATCTCTTTGTTTATGTCAAGTATCCTGACAATCTCCGGCACAATATAAACTTGAACATCGGAAGAAAGCTCATTAAGAGATGAGTATGCTTTCTCACTCACGACTTGTTTAAATTTTGAAACCGTCGTCTCGGGTAACGATTCCCAATAAAACCTCGGAAGGTTAATTTGAGTTGATATAAGTTCAGCCAATCGTTTCCTAATTAAATCACTTGGATTCACAACGATATCTTTTGAAACTATCGCTGAATAATCCAAAAACGAGATGGTTTTCTTAAAATATTTTGAAAATTCCTGTCCAGCACCCTGTTGTGAGATCGCTTGGATATGATTTAATAAAAGCAGAAATAAAACAAACAGGCGCATCGTATAAAACCTAAATTAATGATTTAATCTACTTTCACAACAATTTTGAGCTTTTGTCCTGGAAATATAAGGTCTGGATTTTTAATCACGTTCTTATTCAATCTGTATATCAATTTCCATTTTCCAAATTCACCATAAATGTTCTTTGAAATTCGGTAAAGATAATCACCAGGTTTGACTATATAATCCACTAATTGGCTTTCCCTGTGATTAACCTTTAACACATATTTCTCAAAATCAAAATACGGGTCTCTTTCCTTATTATGGCATCTGATACAAATCTCAGAACTAACGGGTTCAACGGTGTTTTCGTAATCCCCATTTAAATGCTCTGGTTTAACGAAATGACATTCAACACAACCAACATTGAGCAACTCCTTTTTATAGGGTTTCCTTGTAAATCCATCCGGGCGACAGTAACCAGTTGTATGACAAGATAAACATTCAGGGTCATTAACCCTTCCATCCTCAATTATAGTTTTAAATGCATTTGCATGCCTTGTGAACATCCACTTATAACCTACTTCTTCATGACAATCCATACAAGTTGAACTGCTCACAACAATATATTTATCAGGTATTGGATTTGAATAAAGGCAAGTATCCTTAAACCCCAAAGCGACAAACCTTTGATAAGCATTTAAAATGCTTCTAATTTTTGGATCCCCCTTGATGT
This sequence comes from Candidatus Thermokryptus mobilis, assembly GCF_900070205.1. Classification (NCBI taxonomy): domain Bacteria; kingdom Pseudomonadati; phylum Candidatus Kryptoniota; genus Candidatus Thermokryptus; species Candidatus Thermokryptus mobilis. The sequence continues at coordinate 80,532 of NZ_FAOO01000010.1, forward strand.
CTTTTAAGAGTGGTATCAAACGGCCAGAATAGCTAACAATTTCTTTATCTTTTAAATTAATTTTAAGTTTAAGGTAGCCAACATATTCACCGTTTCCACCTGGGTGAGATATTATACATTTATTTACAACTTCTGGCTCCATTAAAAGGGTTTGAGAATGTGCCCCTATTATAATGTCTATCTCTGGAAATTTCTCGGCTATATCAACATCTCTAATATACCCAAGATGAGAAAGAAGTATTATAATATCTGACTTTTCTTTCAAGATCGGTATTATGTTTTTCAAAGCTTGAGTATAATCAAGCACCTTTATGTGTTCAACTTTCTCTGGTGGCATAATAGCGAAAGGGTCTTCATTAGCAACGCTTATTATACCAAATTTTACTCCACCGATATTTTTTATCGCATATTTTTTCGAAACCGGTCTCCCATCTTTATATTCAATGTTTGTAGAGATAAGCTTATCCTTAAGATTTTTCTTTATCTCTTCAAAAAAATCAATTCCGTTAGAAAACTCCTGATCGCCTATTCCTATAAAATCATAAGGCAGAATTTTATAAGCCGAAAGGACAAATCTATCTTTTTCTATGAATCCTATTGATGAAAAAATATCTCCTGCGTCAAGAATAAGGGAAAGATTGTTGGTCTGCGCTTTGAGATTTTTTATCACGGAATATCGTTTATCAAGCCCTCCAATAGGATTACCAGGGCATCCACAATTTTCAAGAATTCCATTGGTATTAGAGGTGTAAATTATCCCTATCTCTATATTTTGGGATTTATCCTCACTAATTGGAACAGCTTCAAAAAAGTTCAAGAACAGTGTAACAAAAATTATAATACCAAATTTTAATAAACGCATACACCATTAAAATTTATTTTTCAAGGATGAAAACGATTTCCCCATCTCCTTCAAAGGGTAAAACTCTAAGAATCGGATTTTGCCGCGATTGAGTTTCGCTAACAACGCGTTCCTCAACATAAGTGAAAATTTCGTGTATAGTTATAATCCCATCATTATTCATATCAGCTCCACCCTGTAGGGCTTTGATGAGATAGTAAGTGAAAACGCTGTGGCCCCACAAGTCGCTTTCATACACCTGCTCATTTTTTTGCCCTGCTGCGAGAAGTTGCCTGCCCCTATCCTTTGCTTTCTTTTTAACATACTCAAGCGTCGTCTCACTTAACGGTACAGATCTTGATGTAAGCCAACCAGCAAGCCCACCATAACAAGCGTCAATGATAAATAACATATGCTTCGCCGGTGAAAGCTTTGCGAGGTTATTTACCTCTGTCATAGAAATGCAAGTTGTGTACTTTGATTCAAGGTTTCCATCAACAGGAACCAAATATCCCATTTCTCCCCCTGCCGGCAATGGCTCAGTTACACCATGACCAGCAAAGAACACGACAACCCTATCGTTAGGTCCTATCTTCTTAGGTAACTCGTCCCCAAGAACTCTGATTATTGATTGTTTTGTCGCATTCCTATTATAGATCTCTATAACTTTATCAGGTTCAAAACCAAGATGGCTAATCAAAACCTCCTTAAGACCTTTTGCATCCTTTACAGCATATTTCAACTTCGTAACATTCAAGTAATCATCAATCCCAATTAAAACAGCCCAACTATTTTCATAAAAATCCTTGCTTGATACAAATTTTTGTTTTGGCTTAACATAATTGACATTTATCAGAATGGAAGTATCGGCTGATTCATTATACGCTATTATCCTTATTTTATTCTCCCCCGGAACAAGATTTATACTCTGTTTGAACTCAACCTTATTTGAGACTTCTTTCTCATCTGTTACTTTAAGACCAATTCCTCTCATAAGTTGATTGTTCACTATCACCATTACTGCGGGCTGAACCTTTTCATCCTCAGCTATAAAATGAAGCTCTATCTTATCATCAGTTACCGTTGTCTCCTTTGGGGAAAGGATTGTAACAGTTGGCGGGTTCCTTCTAGGTATATACAAAATATCAACTGAGCTAGTTTGAATGTTTGCCCCATCATCAGCTACTATAGTGATTTTATTTATCCCCTTAAGCAACCTAACTGTGTCCTCAAAAATGATTGTTTTATCATCAACGCGTTTCAATTTTGGATTTTCAACCCTGATATTTCTTATATAAACATTCACATTTTCAACTTTTTTATCATCACTAATAAAAGCTCTAACAACGGCGGTTTCCTCATTTGTTTCCCTTGATACCGGGGATGAGAACTCAACTTTAGGCGGAATGTTATCTATAGCAAAAACTTTCGCTTCAGGCACATTTACAGTTAAAACCCTTGTTACAGCATTATTAAAGTTATCAATGGCAACTATTTTTATTTGATTTATTCCTGGCTTTAAAGTCCAGCGATATAAAAATTTTACGGAATTTTTCCCAACTGATTGTTCGGTTTTTTCTGCAACGCTCATCTCAATAAAGGGAACATGGATATTATCTATTGAAATTGATTTAACAGCATAATTACTATTAACTATACCTATTATGTCCAATGTATCAACAGGGACGCTAATAATTAAAGAATCTGATCCTACGAAATACGATGGGGATAAAATTTTTATCTTAGGTTTTGATGCAACAAACATCGGTTCAAACTCCCTTGTTACGTTAAGTATCATGGTTGTCGTTACATTAGAGATATCAACAACCTTAATTTCAACCCGATTATTTTTATGGGGAAGATCAACCTCCCCAACAAATTTATAACAAGGTCCTTTAAGTTTAAACATCTGAATATCCAAGGATGTAACATTAACGATATTTGCTGGCTCTGAATTTATCAGAACCGCTTTTAACTCCCTATAACTTGAAACCAAACCCTCAATTTTCATTGATAATTCTGTCCCCTTAAATGTGAAATTGAACTCATTTACTCTTGAATCTTCATCTAAAATAAATGTCTTTGGATAGGTTATCTGAATACCAGGTTTTGGAACATTTGGCCAACTCCCGATGACATATTGCCAACTGCCTGATACCCTTTTGCCATTTCTGAATACTATTGGGTTCTGTGCAGACCCTGCCATTGACACATTTTGATTATAGTCAACGGCAACAATGTAATAAGCAATTTCAGATGGATTATCAACATTTATATAATCACCGAAGGATTGAGATGAAAAATTTCTTAGCTGTCGCATTTTAAATTCCTTATCCCTTAAACTTTTATAATAAATTAACACCCTTGAAATCCCAACATTATCGTCAGCAATTACTACTATAGGATAGCCCAAACCCTGTTTATATATGGCAAATTCGGGAGGAAAATGAAGAAGAAAAGGTGAAACATTGTCTGATTCTCTCCTAGATGTAAAAAATGGCATCGGTGTAACTGGCACAATTACAAATGGTGATTCTGGCGTCGGGAGATATGAGATATTATTATATTTATCAATAGCGCTGATATAGTAATATAACTTTGAAGAGCTGGTGAATGCGTTCGCAGGGAAACGAAAAACATATTTACTCTCACCAATTTTTATCCCTTCAAAGATTGAGAATTTTCCCGAATATTCATCCTTTATAAATAACTGAACCCTTTGAACCCCACTCTCATCTTTTACATCAACCTCAATCTCAAATCCAACACTTGGATTATATTGTTTTACAGGCGTATGAACAATTGTAGGACCAACTATATCTGCAAATTCAATCTTAACAGTAAATGGTTTCGCCTCAGAGCCAAATGAAGATGTATTTCCAGCAAGGTCAGTTGCTAATATATAATAATAAAAGAAACTTGAACCCCTTTTGATATCCGAAGGTATCTCACCCGCATAAGCCGAACCACCCTGAAAGGTTAACTCTAATTTGGAATATCCCACATCTGTAGGTTTTTTATACATTGCAAAAACTTTATCAACTCTGACATTATCGTTCACGATGCATCTTATAAAAGTTCGCTCGTTGACATTCGTGCTTGAAATTGGTACATGTTGGATTTCAGGTGGGGTCTCATCGGGCAATATAGATATTATAAAAGGTTTACCCTTTATATCTGACTTTATGGTCTCCTGATTTTTCGAGTCAACTGCCTTTACAAGATACTCCACCGCATCTGACAGGATATCAGAAGCAGGTATAACCGCAAGGAATTTATCCCTTTCCGTTCGTTTCATTTCTATTGTTTTAAATGAACTTTCACCTTTGTTCCTGTAGAGAACTACAGCCTTTAAAAGTTCAACATCATCAATTATATGCGCGCTTATTTCTATATCTCTACCTGAGACAGACGCTCGGACCGGGGAATGAAAAACCGATGGCGGTTCATCAACTTTTTCATACGCTTTTGCAAAAATAGCTTTATCCCCTCTCTCAAATGGCAAAATTCGTGAGGTAATTATCGCTTTTGCACCTGTTTGCTGAACATCTATAATCTGTATTTCACCAACCTCCTTTTTATCAGCATATATTATTTTCCCCCTCTCATCAAGTTGAACATTTAACCATCTTTCAACTTTAAATTTCATCCCCTTTTCAATCCCAAGGTCAGCCCCTGCATCAATAAAGACAACATCATCCTCCCCAATAGCTATTATGGTTGGTTGGATTATTATTTTGGATTCAATAGCATCAACTATTTTGCGTGCAAGCTCGTTAAACTTCGCAACCTTTTCCTCTTTTAACGATGAAATTGCAAACTCAATTTCCTGACTTAGAACATCAACTACAAATACATCAACCTCATAATATCCACCTGGCATCTCTCTAAGCTCAGCTGAGATAACTTTATCAACACCTAATTCACTCCCAGCATTTGCCATACACTCAACCTCTGTACAACCGGATTTCTTCCACTCCTCAATTTTCTTTATCAAATCTTCTTTTCGCCCGGTTACTATAGCGAGTTTCTTGCTCTGGACAAGAGCTGCTCTCAGCTCGGAATAAAGCTTATCAGCATACACTTGTGATGTGTTTACAGCTCTCACATCAAAAAGAGCCACCCTTACTTTATTTGCCGATTTTGTTGTGAGAGCGGTTGCCAATAAACAAAAAACAAAGATCATCCTTTTTAACATTTAAATCACCCCCCATAATCATTTTGTTTGTTGGATGATCTCTTTTATTTCACCCTCTATGATCTCTATATTCTTAAAACCTTTATGATGATATCTAACTCTCCCCTTTCCATCAAAGATAAACAATTGAGGAATTGACTCAATCCCATAGAGTTTTCTAACTTCACCATATCTATCATAAAGCATTATGTATTTAAGCTTGTTCTGTAACATAAACCGCTTTGCCTTTATCAGGTTATTTTCAGAGTCAATATTAACTGCCACAATCCTAAGTCCAAGCTCGTAGTACTTATCATAAATATCTTTTAGCTCGACAAGCTCCTTTAAACAGGGTTCACACCACGAAGCCCAAAAATTTAAAATCACAACCTTCCCCGAATCAAAAATGGATGAAAATTTATACCTAACTCCTACGAAGTCGTTAAGCACAAAATCCTGAAAAACTGCCCCCGTTCCCTGTTGCGTGTAACAAAAGTTAAAAACTAAAATCAATAAAACTGCGGTGGTAAAAAGAAACCTAATGAAACAGAACTTCCTCATTTTTATCTACCCATATAGTTAAAAAGAGAACCTGAAAAAATATAAAAAAATTAAAGAACTAAGTCAAGAGGTCTATATCTAACCGAAACCCCCACAAAAATATTCCTCGGAAGACCTGGTTCAATGAATGAATAAGGAACTTTACGCTCTGGATTTATAAAGACAGAGGCGATATATTTCTCATTGGTTAGATTGTTCACCCCACCTAAAAGTCGTGCGCCAAAACCAAGAAACTTGAACTCGGCTGAAACAGATAAATTCAAAATTGTATAACTTGAAACTTTGATATCATTTGAATCATCAGCGAAATATCTGCCAGTGTGAGCTAACTCAACACTTAAAGTGAGGGGTTTAAAATTAAAATTTAAATTCGCATTCCACCAAAGATTTGGAATCCCAGGGACAACTTTACCAGAGTGATCGCCCAGATCGTTCTCATATTTTAAATATTTCGCATCAATATATGTGAAGGCAAAGTTTAAATTGGCGTATTTCAAACCGATCCTTGAGCTGAGTTCAAATCCCTTTCTTTCAGATTTTCCCGCCGAAAAAAACCATTTACCATTTTCATAAGGGACAATTTCATCCTTGATTAAAATTCTAAAAGTAGAAAATGAATACATCAAATTTTGAAAAATTGATCCGTTAAAAAAAGATATCCCTTTAAACCCGATTTCGTAAGTTTGCGAAGTCATCGGTTTTAAAAGTGGGTTTAGAGAAACATCTTTTAACTCTGGCGGTGGATCAACTTCATTAAAAGCCGGTGCTTCAACGCCACCGCTTAAAGTAAAATAAACTGTGCTATTTTTAGCCAATTTGAACAAAACTGAAAAAGACGGCGTAAAATGTCTAAGGGTTAAAACATCACGCCTTGTTCTAACTTTTACTCCAGTTGGATAGATTTCGCTTGTGTATACTTGAAAATCATATCTTCCACCAGCCGAGAGAAAAATTTTATCAAATGGTTGAACTTCAAGGCGTGCAAAAAATCCAAATGTCCTTCCGCCTTCTCTCTTATTGGTTCTTAAGGAATCACCTCGCTCCCCATTGATAAGATTATAAAACAAAATCGTTCCGTCTTGATAGGAATCATCATATCCGAGGATAAACTTCGGTTTAAGTTTTGTGTTCTCATCATAATATTGATAGGAAAACGCCCCACCAAAAAAGTAGCGATTGAAATCACGAAATGTATTTCTTTCAGACCTTTGCAAAACCTTCGGCATAAGGTAAAGGCGCATATCAAAACTATGATTTTGCCTCAATTGTGTTGTGAAATTTACACCTATTTTACCTATGCGATTGTATCTGCGCTCTCTTCTTGAAAAGTAAATCTCATTTGCAACGGAAGGATTATCAATAAACTGCGCATATGTCAGTGGACCAGGAATATAAAAAAGATGGGATGAGAAACCAGCAACAAGTTTAAATTGAGATATATTTGAAAATTTAAATTTTAAAGTTGAATATATTTGCCTTTTTTTCGCCGAGCTATTCTTGCGCCAGCCATCAAAATCAAAACCCGTCCCAATAAGGAAAACATCAGCATCGCTTAATTTAAGCCCAACTTTTACACCACGATGAAATAAACCAAAACTTCCGACCATACTGCTCAATTCAACGAAAGATTCCTTCACCTTAAAGGTTTCAAAATTAACAATACCACCAGAAGCGTTGCCAAATAAGGTTGATGCGTTAGTTCTTATAATCTCAATTTGTTCCGTTGCAAGTAAATCAACAAAATCAAGCGAGGTTCTACCATCTGGCTCGGTTTCCGGAAAACCGTCAACAAGTATTTTAATCCCCCTTATCGTTCCAGCGTTGGATTTATCTCCAAAACCGCGAGAGCCGAAACCCCGGATCGTTAATCTTATGTCCGAAGCCCCGGCTCTACTCTGCGCAAGAACACCAGGAACATAATTTAAGACATCAGATAAACTGATTGTTCTCTTTAAAGTTATATACTCACGACCAATTGAACTAACAGCCATGGGAAGATTTAATGCCTCACCACCAACACGATAAGCAGTAACTTCAATCTCACCTAAATAATATGTCTTTACTGTGTCCTGTGCGAAAGAGAAACTTGAAATCAATAAAATCAAAACTAAAATCATCAAATTTACCAAGGGTTTATTTCGTCTCAACTATAATTGCCGGGATCTCAAGCTCTTTAACCTTGCGATTGAATTCAGGGATTTCCTTCTCATATACATCTTTGAATTTTTTCAACTGCTCATCAAGTCGCTTTGAAAGGTCATCAAAAACTTCATACATCTGCTTTGTCGGTTTAGAATCAGCACTTGCAACAGCACTCGCAAGAGCTGCAAGTTTCCCGTTTAATTTGACAGGATGATTAAGCAAATCCTGAGAACTTCTCGCTTTATTTTGTGTTATTTCTCCCTCAATAGCCGTCAATTTATCTTTCAACGGCTTAATAAGTTTATTAATTTCACCTTCCTTTGAAGTTCCCTTCAATTTTCGCGCAAGCTCATCAAGTTGCTTGACTATATCTCTAATTTTATTCACAGTTCCGTTTGCCTCACTGAGTTTATCCCTGATCTTTATGAGTAAGTTAAACTGTTCTTTGAACTCCTCATCTGTAGTTGAAATTCTCGGATCTTTTTTAATCTCAAACCACTGAGTAAATGACTTTGTCCCAACAGTAAGTTTAACCTGATATTTTCCAGGAACAGCCACTGGACCTCTTGTGCTTCCACCCCAAGTCCAAAATCTTATATCTTTCAAGTTCTCAGCGTCTGGATAACGCATATCCCAAACAAATCTATTCAGCCCTTGTTCTGCAGTAACGCTTGGTTGAATTTGCTGACCAAAGAAAAATCCAAACTCTTCAAGCATCCCTTCCCTTTCAGGTCTTTCCTTGCTTGAAAATGACTTTATCAAGTTCCCTTTTTCATCAAAAAATTCAATTTTAACTTCATCCTTCGGTTTCTCCTTGAAATAATAATAAACCACAACACCGTTTGGTGGATTTTGACCAAGCGTAATGCCTGGGCGCCTGAAACTTCCACCGCGCATCCTATAAGCATCCGCCGGCTTGAAAAGATAAATATCCGACTTCGCCACCTCATCACTTAACTGATAAAGCAATTCAAGGTCATCAAGTATCCAAAAAGAACGACCATGCGTTGCAACAACCAAATCCTTTTCGCGCGGATGAACAGCAATATCGTAAATCGGTGAAACAGGCAAATTCAATTGCAGGGTCTGCCAATTTTCGCCATCATCAAAGGAAACATAAATTCCAAACTCAGTCCCAGCATATAAAATTCCTTTCTTATTAGGGTCTGCTCTGACAACCCTTGTGAAATGCGTATCAGGAATTCCACTTACAATTTTTTTCCATGTCTTACCATAATCAGTCGTTTTGAAAATGTAGGGCTTAAAATCACCAAGTTTATATTTCGTTGCTGCAACATACACCGTCCCGGCGTCAAAAGGAGATGGCTCAATTATGCTAATCAAACTCCACTCAGGCAATTCCCTCGGCGTGACATTTTGCCAAGTTTTACCACCATCAGTTGAAACATGGATCAAACCGTCATCTGAACCAGCCCATAAAACACCTTTTTTAACCGGTGATTCAGCAAAAGCATAAATCGTGCAATAATATTCAGCTGTCGTGTTATCCTTCGTTATCGGTCCACCCGAAGGACCAATTTTTGAAGTATCATTGCGCGTTAAATCCGGGCTTATCACCTCCCAACTCATTCCTTCATCGGTGCTTCTGAAAACATGATTCCCAGTCACATATAAAACATTCGGATCATGGGGTGAAATCACAATCGGATATGTCCACTGAAAACGATATTTTATATCCTTTGCCCCAGAACCAATTGGCGATTCAGGCCAGACGCTTATGTTTTTGATTTCTTTTGTTCTGTGATTATATCTTGTCAAGAGCCCGCCATAACTTCCAGCATAAACTATGTTCGGATCATCCGGTCTTACAGCAATATACCCGCTTTCTCCACCACCAACAGGATACCAATCGGTTACACCAATTCCCATCCCAGTTGTCCTGCTTGCTATTCCAACCGTTGTGTTATCTTGCTGAGCTCCATAGACATAATATGGAAATTGATTATCAACCGTGACATGATAAAATTGAGCTGTGGGATAATCTTGTTCCGTCCATGTCTCTCCACCATTAAATGTCACAGAAGCGCCACCATCGCTTGCGTGAATCATTATCTTCGGATTTTCCGGGTTAATCCACAAATCGTGATGGTCTACATGTGGCGTTCTAACAATGTTAAATGTCCTACCCCCATCAATTGATTTCAAGAACTGAACATTTAAAACATAAACGACATCGGGGTTCTTTGGGTCGGCAAAGACATGCATATAATAAAACGGTCTTTGCCAAAGTCGCTTATCGTCGTTGACCTTCCTCCATGTAGCTCCACCATCTTCAGATTTGTATAACCCGCCGTTTTCAGCTTCAACAAGAGCCCAAATAAGTCCTGGCTTTGCAGGCGATACAGCAACACCGATCTTACCCTTTATCCCCTTTGGAAATCCCGGATTGTTTGAAATCTCAAACCATGTCTCTCCACCATCCGTTGACTTCCAAAGCCCACTCCCTGGACCTCCACTTGACAGCGTCCAAAAATTCCTATAAACTTCCCACATCGCAGCATAAATTACCCTTGGATTCGTTGGATCAATTGCGATATCAACAGCGCCCGTCTTTTCATCTTTATATAGAACCTTTCTCCAAGTTTTCCCACCATCAATTGACTTATAGACACCACGATCTTTTGACGGTGCAAATGGGTTTCCAAGCGCAGCAACATAAACGATATCCGCATCCCTTGGATGAATGCGAATTTTCGCTATGACCTTCGTTTCAGCAAGCCCAACATTTTTCCATGTTTTTCCAGCATCTTCCGACTTATAGACACCATCACCAATTGAAATGTTATTTCTCAAGCAGGCTTCTCCCATCCCAACATAAATAACATTAGGGTCGGACTCAGCAACAGCTATAGCTCCAACTGAACTCGTTTTAAAGAAACCATCTGAGATATTAACCCAGGTAAAACCTCCATCCTCAGTTTTCCAAACACCTCCACCAGTTGCGCCGAAATAATAAGTCAACGGCTGTGATGGATGTCCAGCTACAGCGATTGACCTCCCACCTCTAAAGGGACCGATCTCACGCCACTGCAAAGCACGATATAAACTCGTATCATACTTTAAAATCGCTTGCTTCTGAATCACTTGAACCTTTCTTTGCGAAAAGATCGGACTAACCGCCGTGATAAAAAGGGAAAGCAAAAACAAAGAGAGAAATAAAAATTTTGCCCTCATATCGTTTTTCAAATTTTGTTTTAAACTCTGTTTAAAATTTGGACGAAGAAAGAAAGTTAACAAGTTCCAAATTTAGACCTGAAATCTAAACAAAATTACATCACCATCTTGAACTATGTATTCCTTCCCCTCAAACTTCACAAGCCCATGTTCTCTAAGCGCATGCTCAGAGCCAAACTTTACAAGTTCATCCCATCTCATTATCTCAGCTTTTATAAAACCGCGTTGAAAATCGGAATGAATTTTTCCAGCTGCTTCATAAGCAGTCGTCCCCCTTTTAACTGCCCAAGCTCTAACCTCGTTTTCATTCCCGGTGAAAAAAGTTATAAGATCAAGAATTTCATACCCGACCTTGACCACCTTCTGCAACCCGGATTCTTCAAGACCAAGTTCCTTTAACAACTCCATCCTTTCATTCTCTGGAAATTGCGCAAGCTCAGCTTCAAGCTTAGCACAAATGACAACTACTGGGACATCTTCCTCTTTTGCTATGGAAAGAACCTCATCAACATATTTATTCCCATTTAAACCCGCTTCATCAACATTTGCAACATAAATAAATGGCTTAGCCGTCAATAAGTGGAGTTCATCAATTATTTGTTTATCCTCAGGGTTATACTTAAAACTGCGAGCAAATTTCCCACCATTTAAATGTGAAATCAAACTTTCATAAACTTCAAACTGATGTTGTGCTTTCTTATCGCCACTCCTTGCGATATTTCTAATTTTCTCAATTCTTTTCTGAACCGTCTCAATATCTTTCAAAATCAATTCCGTCTCAACTATCTCAATATCCCTTCTTGGGTTTATGCTCCCATTCACATGGACAACACTTTCATCTTCAAAACACCTAACGATATGAATTATTGCATCAACCTCTCGTATATGTGCAAGAAATTGATTTCCGAGACCCTCACCTTTGCTTGCCCCTTTGACAAGCCCAGCTATGTCAACAAATTCAATAACAGCTGGGGTTATCCCTCGCCTTGGTTTAAAAACATCACCGAGCTTTTTCAATCTCTCATCAGGAACGGGAACAACCCCAATGTTCGGGTCAATGGTGCAAAAGGGATAATTTTCAGCTGGGACGCTGGAGTATGTTAAAGCGTTAAAAAGTGTTGACTTGCCAACATTTGGCAAACCAACGATGCCACATTTAAAACCCATAAAAGTTTAGCAAAAATTTTAAAAGTTTTCATCCTCATCAAAATCATCAATCTCCGGTTCAATATCGCTTCGCATTCCTTTATCAAAATCATCCGCCCCGCGCATGATCTCCGAAAGAAAGGAAAGATAAGCCCTTGGGTTTTCTTTTGACATCTGAATTTTTATCGTATCAATCAAACCATCAATCGCCTTAATAATGTCTTTGTCTGAATAATTCAAATCACCCGACTCAATATGATCACCAAGCCGAGAAACTATATCCCAATGTATGATATCCGGGTCCTCAATCATCTCACCCCTTACTTCCTCAAGCAATCTCTTAAAAGATTTTGACTTTATTTCATTCACAAGCCCCTTAAGAGATGAAACAAGGTAAGCATCCGTTAACCTATCGCCTTGATTCTGAAAAATTTTATCAACCTCATAAATCGCATATTCAATGACTGGCAAAATTTCAATTGATTTCTCATTCAGTTGTTTTATCCTCTTTCCCTTTTTACCTTTTTTTCCCGAGGATTTTTTAGCCGATTTGCTCATTTAAAATTTCACCTCTTTGAGATTAATTTCTTCCTTCGCTCGCAAATTTAATCACTTTTTCAGATATTCAAAAATTTTCTTCCCGATCAATGTGTTATCTCCAAAGCCAGCAAACGCCTCTGCTCCCGGTCCAAAAGCAAAAACAGGGACCATTATCCCTGTGTGATTTTTCGTAACGAATTTCCCTTCAACTTTCTTTTCTTCTACCGAGCCACCGACAATAGCATAACCCCCTGTTTCATGGTCAGCCGTGACTATAACAAGAGTATTTCCATCTTTTTGTGCGAATTCAAGTGCAACCCCAATTGCTTCATCAAAATCAGCCATTTCTTTTAAAATTTGTTCACTATCATTTGCATGCCCAGCCCAATCAATCTGAGAACCCTCAACCATAAGAAAGAAACCATCTTTATCCCTTGATAAAAACTCAATTGCCTTTTTCGTCATCTCCGAAAGTGTCGGTTTTCTATTCGGGGCATAAGGCGGATGATTTTCAGCAAACAAACCTATAACCTTACCTGCTTTATCAAAGTTAAAATTGTAAAATTCCTCCGGCTTTGAAATAAAATAATATCCTCTTCTTCTCATCGTGTCAATTAAGTCCTGCCCATCCTCTCTCTTTCCACCCTTTGATTTAGGCAAAAACCAACCCCAACCACCTCCAAGGTAAAGATCAGCATTTGCTTCTTTTGCTATTTGTTCGGCAATTTTAATTTGCATGTTTCTATCTGGAACATGTGCAACAAAAGCAGCTGGCGTTGCATGAGTAATTGCGCAAACGACAACTATACCCGTTGCCTTCCCAATCTTGTTCGCATATTCAAGAACTGTTTCCCTTCTCTCACCATCACAATCAATCCCAATCGCAACATTTTTTGTTTTATAGCCCGTGCTCATCGCAGTCGCCCCAGCTGCTGAATCAGTTATATATTCATCACACGAATTCGTCGTCAAAAGACCAACGACTTTAAACTTTTCAAGATTTAAATTTCCCTTATATGTTTTCCCAGCGCTTATTTGCGCAAGCCCCATCCCATCACCGATCATCAAAATTATATTCTTCGGCTTAAGCGATTGCTGAGCATATAAGCTGAAAGAAAACAAAAAAATAAAAAAAGCGAACAAAACTAAAATTTTTACCCGCTTCATTTATTTCCCTGATTTTGTTTTAACAAATCCGAATAAGATACCTTCACAAATTCAGAACCGCGCAATGAAAACTTATCAATCAAAAACTCCATCAAACCATCAACATCACCACCATCATCAATCACTTCAAATTCAATGAAATTTCCAAGCTCCTTCACCTCATCAATGTGAATCCTTGCGTTCTTGTAAAGAAAAACCTTTCTCTTCTTCTCAACAATCACATCTACGCCGAGCGCTTCCGAAAGTAAAACTTTCAATTCATCCGCATTGTGCACTTTTAAAACCCGGTAATCGCTCCATCGCTTATCGCTTGTTTCATCCCTGCGATAAAAAATCAACTCCGCACCGCCCGTGTTAAATTCTCTCATCTTCAATCTACCATCTCCAACTTTAAAATAAGTATCAATTTGAATGAAATCATCCTTGAGTTCAGCTCCAACTTCAACAGCTATTCTCTCAGCCAGAGATATATCATCAAACTTAACTTTGATCTCAAGATTTCTCGGCACTTACTCGTGAAAATTTACTTTAAAAATGAGATTTTCCGCGAATTTGAAAAGATAACTTTCCCGTTTTTAAAAGCATTCATCCTGCAAACATAAAACCCGCTTGCAACTTCAACTCCGTTATTATCCGTCCCATCCCAATAAAACTGGTATCGTCCATTAAAATGAAACCCAGAAACTATCTTTTTAACCTCACGCCCAAGCAGATCATAAATCCTGATATCAACAAACGAGCCAGACGGGACAGAATAACTAAAATTGATAACTGAGTTGAACGGATTCGGATACCCTGGAGACAGATTAAAATCTGCCAAGATACTTTCAAGCCCGACATTCGTTATAACCACATTTGACGGTTGACTCTCGTTTTTCAATCTATCAAGCGATGTGACAACATAGGTATAAATCCTCGCCGTATCTGGAATCCTGTCGGTATATATGTTAACAGAAGAAGCCGAGGGAACTATTCCTATTATATTTCTCGGATCGTTTAAATTAACGATCTCACTTTGCTCAACCCTATAAATGACATAATAGCTTGGCTTTTGACCATCCGAAGCTGGCTCTGGATTAAACCAAACAAGCTGCCAGGTATATGAATCCAGTTTTCTTATCAAAAGTCCCTGAGGTGGATTTGGAGGTATGCTGTCCTTCCAACGCATCGCTGGAGGAATTGCAAATGTCCCATATTTAAACTGTTTGAGTGAGTCAAGATATGCTAAAACGTTTGAGTACCTAAAAATGACCGCTCCATACGCAGCAATGCCTCTTGTAAAATCTATTTCTGCGGAAATCTCGCTAAAAGGATTATCCCCATAAATTCCGATATAAACATGTCTACCAAACATATTTGCGTTCCAATCTTGAGATATAACCCTGAAATCGTATTCAGAACCGATATCCCAATAAACTTGGGGAGCGTGATAATCTATCAATCCTAATTGAGCCCACTTTCTCGGATCAGACCTTCCATCACGATAGAGGTCAAAATACGCTTGATTTATCGGCAATCTCCAACCTTGATAAATTCCCGGAGTCGTGGTTCCAATTTTAACCCACGGCTTCAAATTTTTAACAGTGTCATAAACAGCCCTGACAAACCTTTCAATTGAAAGACGAGCGAAATCATCTCTACCCAATCCATACGGATTACCATTTTCATAATCACTGCGATTGTTAAAATAAAAATTGAAAGAATCACCGTAAGTATATGCCCCGGGAAACCGAATATAATCAAAATGAATTCCGTCAATGTCATACTTCCTGACAAGCTCGGAAACAACACTTAAAAGATATTTCCTGACATAGGGATTTGCTGGGTCAAGCCAAATAAGTTTCAAATTTCCAAATGTTATAAGCCAATTGCCCTGCGAATCTTTAGCGAAAAGTTTGGTGTTCCACCTATTGCTGTCATCAATAGCTATGTGCCTTGGTTGTGAAATAGCAAGATGATAAATTGTGTCCGGCAAAGTCAAAAGATTATAAACATTTATCCAAGCGTGAACTTCAATCCCATATTGGTGAGATTTTTGAATGAGATAATTTAACGGATCATAAAATTGTGGCGGATTTTCCTTCGTTCCAGGCGGGGTCCCAAGATTAGGATAAAGCGTCCCATCCTGATCAACCATTAAGGGTGATGTTAAATACGATGCCCAAGGAACTATCTCCGACTCATAATAAGCTTGACCACGAGCAAGCACCTGAAAAATTATTGCGTTGAACCCTCCACTTCTTGCAACATTAACTATCCTGTCAAGCTCCTGCTTTTGATTTGTAGCCCTAACAGAAAGAGGAAAATCAAGACCACTTGTAGCAACCCAAAGTCCTCTAAATTCAAACTTAGGTTGAGAAAGTGCAAAAGAAAACAGAAAAAACAATACAAGGTAAAAGTGCTTCATTTGATTAAACAAAATTTTTTATCCCGTAAATCAATCTTTCAACTCATAAAGCGATTTCCTTATTATCTCCATTCCCTCATCTACTTCTTCCTTAGTGATCGTAAGAGGTGGTCTGAATCTTATTGACCTCTCACCGCAACCAATCATCACAGCGCCATTTTCATAAACCTTCCTTAAAAATTTCTTCCTGAAATCGGCATCGGGTAAATCAAATGCACACATCAAACCCCTTCCCCTCGCATTTGAAATAATATCTGGAAATTCGCTTTGTAATTGTATCAACTTATCCAAGAGATAATCCCCAACAACTCTTGCATTCTCAATTAAATTTTCCTCGTGTATGACCTCAAGGATTCTCGCGAACCTGACCATGTCTGTCAAATTACCGCCAAATGTTGAATTTATCCTGCTTGAAACATGAAAAACATTGTCCTTGACTTCATCAACCCTTTCACCAACAAGGATCCCACAAACTTGTGATTTCTTACCGAAAGCAATTATATCTGGTTTAACAAAGTGCTCATGCGCCCACATTTTTCCAGTCAAACCAATTCCTGTTTGAACCTCATCCATTATATACATAATTTCATTTTCATCACAAATCTCACGCAATGCAACGAGAAATTCCTTTCTGAAGTGATTATCTCCACCCTCCGCTTGAATCGGTTCAATTATCAAAGCTGCGATGTTATGACCGTATTCCCTTATCGCATCCTTTATCTGATTCAAGGCTAAATTCTCCTCTTCCTGAACCTTCTTCAAATTCTCTTCGTTGAGTGGAAACTTTATAGCCGGGTTATGAATTCTCGGCCATTTGAACTTTGGGAAATATTTATGCTTTATTGGGTCAGTATTAGTAAGAGAAAGCGTATAACCAAGTCGCCCGTGAAATGCCTGACGGAAATGTATCACAACCATTTTTGATTCATCTTCAACCGATTTATAAAAACCACGCTCAAGATTTTTCTGCATCTTCCAGTCAAAAGCAACTTTAAGTGCGTTTTCAACCGCTGGAGCTCCACCCTCAATGAAAAAAGCATACTTAAAATAACTCGGAACAGCAAGATTGAAAAATGTCTCAACAAATTCAGCATACTCAAGCGGGTAAATATCGGAAAGCGTCGGCTTATTAACCGCAACAAGCTTGAGCTTCTCAAGGAACTCCTCCTCAAGGAGTTTAGGATGATTCATCCCAAGCGCCGATGAAGCAAAGAAAGAAAACAAATCAAGATACACCCTGCCCGTCTTAGCGTCAACAAGACGCCGACCCTGACTATTTTTAAGGTCAATGACCATATCAAAACCATCAACTAAAATGTGCTTTGAAAGAATTGAATGAACATCTGAAGGATTAATTTTAACTGATTTAATCATCTCTCTTGTGACCATATTTTAACCTTCCATCCTTTGTTTTACTTGTTTTTAATTTAAAAATTCCCCCTGTAAAATCAAAGGTTTTCTCGGGAAACTTTGAAGTTTGATGAAAAGTTATTTAAATTTTGAGCAAGCATAAACTTCTTATCGCCGTGAAATAGCCGACTAGAATCTCGGAGTTTAGGATGGAAGATGTGAATAAGGGAAAACAAGCAATGGTAGAAATTGATTCTGGTGGTATTGCAATTACCTATTCTTCCGGACGTGTAATGAAAGTTTCAAATGAGATGAAAGAAGAAGTTACTTTGATGTATTTATCCCTTGATCGCCAAGCTTCCAGACAGGTAAGTCCTTCCCAGTGGACATTATATGGGAAATTACTAAAACACATAAATTCTCAAATTACACTACAGAAAAAAGAAGAATTTAAAAATAAAGTTCAAGAAGTCTACACTAATAATATTTATTCGGCGGTACAACAAGTAGAAGACATCTTAAAAGGACATATTCGTGACCAAACTGGGCTTGATGTTTCACTTAAATTATCAATTTTGGATCCCATGGAAGTTATCAAAAATTTAAGACCATATTTTAAAGAAGGTGATATAGAATATGATTCAGAAGATATGGGAGCGGGTACTCAGAGCGCTTTAGCAATTGCAATTGCTCGTGCCTATGCCGAAGTAATTCGCAAACCTTTAATCATCGCAATTGAGGAGCCTGAACTTTATCTTCATCCCCATGGTTGCAGACACTTTTATAAGCTTTTAAAAGATTTAGCAGATAGTGGTTTACAAGTCATCTAT
>NZ_FAOO01000011.1:0-27308 GCF_900070205.1 Candidatus Thermokryptus mobilis
GATGTTCTTGAAGATATAGCTGGTGTGAGTATAGATGTTTATCTTGGGGTTTCTGAAAATATGAGTATTCCAAATGGAATTAATCTTACGCAGGAAAGAATTGTAAGTGATGGAAACTTAAGGGTTTTGAGTGAGTTGAAGCGTTCGGGCAGTATATTTGAAATCATTGCGTATGAGATTAAAAATGGTTATTTGCTCATTATGAGAGATGTCACCGATGAGAGATTAGCCAGGGAGAAACTTACGGCTCAAGAACGACTTTCAGTTATAGGACAATTAGCTGCTGGGATAGCTCACGATTTTAATAATATGTTAAATGTTGTTTTGGGGATTTCGGAGCTGATGTTGAGGGATGCGGAACTTCCTGATAAGTTCAGGAAGAAAGTTGAGATGATAATAAATCAGATCTATCGGGCTTCCAACTTGACGAAACAGATACTTGATTTTTCAAGAAAGTCAATTTATCAGAAGCAGGTTATAAATCTTGTTCAATTTATGAAGGAGGTAATATCACTTTTAAAGAGGACATTGCCAGAAAATATCAAAATTAATTTCAGGTATGATAGGGAGCATTTGATTTATGCTGATGCAACATCAATTCAGCAGGTGATAATGAATCTTGCCATCAATGCAAGGGATGCTATGCCCGAGGGTGGGGATTTAAATTTTGAGGTTAGTCAAACTGGACCGCCAAAAGAAATTTTTATGCCGATATCTCAAAGAGAGGTTGTAGATGAAAAAGAACTTATTGATAAGCAGTGGATTGTTATAACCGTGTCAGATACAGGTGTGGGGATACCTGAAAATATAATTGATAAGATATTTGAGCCATTTTTTACAACTAAGCCAAGGAGTAAAGGGACTGGTCTTGGATTAAGTCAAGTATATGGGATTATTCGTGAACATGGGGGTTATATCAATGTTAAATCAAAGGTTGGTAAGGGAACGACATTTTATATATATTTACCCGAGTTTGTGTCGCTTGAAGTCAAACCCGAATTAAATGAGGAAGAAGAGAAATACATTTCTGGTCAAGGGGAGGTGATTTTGCTTGTTGAGGATGATCCTGAAGTTATAGAAGTCAATTGTCAAATTCTTGAAACTTTAAATTATCAAGTTTTAAAGGCAACGGATGCGTTTTCGGCAATTGAGGTGTATCGTGAAAACAAGGATAAAATAGCTGTTGTTATATCTGATTTTTTAATGCCTGGGATGAACGGTGTGGAACTTTATAAAAGGTTGAAGGAAATAAATCCTTATGTTAAGTTTATAATTTTGAGTGGCTATATGGAAGGGGGTGATAGTTCAGTGCTTGGAGGTGGAATACCGCAAGAAGAAGGTTCTATTTATTGGACATATAAGCCAATTAAGGTTAAGGAGATATCGGAGTTAATTCGTCGTGTATTGCCCCCCCGTAGAACACAGGATTTTTTCTTGTGAATATGGTTTTTGTTTGTTTTACCGAGCATTTCTTCAATGTTAAGTTTTCCAAACTCTTTCCTCACAAATTGTAGATATTCAGTTATTTCACAATTTTTTGGCATTCCATTAAATGGTTATATATCAACTTGTTTAAAACCCCTTCAATCGCTCTTAATTTAATAAACACTTCCTCTTTTCACTTGCCAATCATCTTCTCCACGCCTTCAATCTGCCCTTTCATACAATTAAGTCGCTTGGCCATGTTCTTTTTAGGTGTTCGCTTGAATTTATCATTTTGCTTGATTATATTTTTTTGTCCCGTGAGCAGAGGTCAAACAAAGCTTTAAAGATAAATGCCTGAGTTTGTTCATCTTCATAATCACTCCCATTATAGCATTCTTGATGCGATAAGCACGATTGATGGTATAATTGAGTCCGCTGTTGAGAATAAGATGTCCGCTGTTGCTCTTACGGACCACGGGGTTTTGTTTGGTGCTCTTGAATTTTACATAAAGGCAAGGGAAGCGGGTGTAAAGCCAATAATAGGTAGCGAGGTTTACATCATCACCGACGGTTCAAGATTTGACAAAACTAAGGGAAGCAGGGATGAGGAATCTGACCTTGCAGTGAGAAACAAAAGGACACACTATAAGCATCTTGTCCTTTTGGCGAAGGATCAAACCGGGTGGAAAAATCTTATAAAACTTATCACAATAGGTCATACCGAGGGGTTTTATTACAAGCCAAGGATTGATATGGAAGTTTTAGAAAAGTATCGTGATGGATTGGTAGCTCTTTCTGCTTGTATCGGTGGAGTTATATCTGCGCATCTTGTTGACGGTGATTATGATAAGGCAAGAGAGATGGCGAGGAGGTTCAAGGACCTTTTCGGTGATGATTTTTATCTTGAGATTCAGAATCATTTTATAGATAAGGAGCTCCCTGTTCTTCAGGGGATGCCACGGCTTGCAAAAGAGCTTGGGATAAAGCTTGTGGCGACGAACGATTGCCATTACATCAAGCGTGAACACGCAATCCCACACAACATTTTTATTTCAATCCAAGATAAAAATTCCGTCAGGGACATCTATCAGCTAAAATATGGAACTGACCAAGTTTATTTCAAAGGCGCTGAGGAGATGTATGAGGCGTTTAAAGATTTTCCTGAGGCGATTGAGGCGACGCTTGAGATAGCAGAAAAGTGTAATCTTGAAATTGAACTTGGGAAAAATTATCTCCCCCACTTTCCAATCCCTGAAAATGCTGGTGTTAGGACACCTGAGGAATACCTTGAGAAACTCGCTTGGGAAGGATTGCAAAGAAGATATAAAAATATAACTCGGGAAATTGAAGACCGTCTCAAATATGAGCTTGATGTGATAAAGAGGATGGGTTTTTCAACTTATTTTTTGATCGTTCAGGACTTTATAAATCAAGCGAGAAAGATGGGTGTTGCTGTTGGTCCAGGGAGAGGTTCAGCAGCTGGCTCACTTGTTTCATACGCTCTTGGGATTACAAATATTGATCCACTGAAGTATGATTTGCTTTTTGAGAGATTTTTAAACCCGGAGCGAGTTTCAATGCCTGATATTGATGTTGATTTTGCAGATGATAAAAGGGACTTGGTGATTGATTATGTCAAGAAAAAATACGGGGAGAAATCCGTTGCTCAGATAATCACCTTTGGGACGCTTTCATCAAGGGCTGTGATAAGGGATGTTGGAAGAGTTCTTGGGATTTCACTTCAGACGGTTGATTCAATAACGAAGAACATACCTGTTCAACTTGGCAAGCCACTTTCACTTAAGGAAGCGATTGAGACTGTTCCTGAGCTTGAATGGTTAAAAACGACGAGCGATCCCAAGTTGAAGGAGTTAGTTCAGTATTCGCTTGTTCTTGAAGGTTTGAATAGACATCCATCAACGCATGCTGCTGGTGTTGTGATTGCCCCTGGGGATATAAGCGATTATGTCCCGCTTTATCAGACATCTCAGACGGAATTGATGACCCAGTTTGACAAAGATTATCTTGAAAAGGCGGGGCTTTTGAAAATTGACATGCTTGGGCTCAGGACGCTTACGGTAATTGTGAACACTTTGAAGTTGATCAAGCAAAATTATGGGATTGAAATAAACATTGACGAGATTCCGCTTGATGATGAAAAGACATATGAGCTTTTGGGCGAGGGTAGAACAGTTGGTGTGTTTCAGTTTGAAAGTTCCGGGATGCAAGAATATCTGAGAAAGTTGAAGCCGTCAAATTTAAACGACCTCGCTGTTATGAATGCTCTTTATAGACCCGGACCGATGCAGATGATTGATGATTACATCGCAAGGAAGCATGGGGAAAAACCGATTGAATATCTACACCCAAAGCTTGAGCCAATTTTGAAGGAAACATTTGGTATTGTAGTTTATCAAGAGCAGGTTATGCAAATTGCAAACCAGATAGCTGGTTTTTCACTTGCAAAAGCGGATTTGATGAGAAGGGCGATGGGGAAGAAGGATAAAGAGTTGATGGCTAAGCAAAGGGATGAATTTATTGAGGGTGCCGTTAAAAATGGGGTTGACAGAAAAATTGCGGAGGAGATTTTTGACATGCTTGAAAAGTTCGCTTCGTATGGATTTAACAAGAGTCACGCTGTTGCCTACGCTTACATTGCCTATCAAACTGCTTATTTGAAAGCTCATTTCCCTGCCGAGTTTATGGCTGCGACTATGTCAAGTGAATTGAACAATACGGATAAGATCGTTCAGTTCATTGATGATTGCAGAAAGATGGGTATCAAGGTTTTGCCACCGGATGTTAATGAAAGCAATCTTGATTTCACAGTGATAGATAAGAACACGATAAGGTTTGGTCTCGGGGCGATAAAAAATGTCGGTGAAAACGCTGTGAATGAGATTATTCGCGCGAGAAATGAAGGTGGGAAGTTCAAAAATATCTTTGATTTTTGTGCAAGGGTTGATCTAAGGGTTGTTAATAAGCGTGCAATTGAAAGTTTGATTCAAGCAGGAGCTTTTGATTCGTTGAATTGTGGTCACAGGGCTCAGCTGCTTCAATCGGTTGAGTTGGCGTTAAACTATGGAGAGAAAGTCAAGAGGGATAGAAGGAATGGACAGGTTGGATTGTTTGATCTTTTCACAACTGAATTTGAGAACGAGAATTATCCGCCACTTCCAGAAGTCAAACCATGGAGCGAGATGGAAAAACTTTCCTACGAGAGGGCAGTGCTTGGATTTTATGTCTCAGGTCACCCTTTGATGAGATATTTTGATGATGTTCAGACATTTGCTACTGTAAAACTTGGTGAACCTGAGTCTGTGGGAGAAGGTCAAGTTGTTCGTGCGTGTGGAGTTATAACCGATATGAAGACGAAACTTGACAAAAATAAAAATCAAATGTTAATTTTTGAGCTTGAGGACTTCACTGGCAAAGCTGAATGTGTCGCCTTCAGCGAAGTTTACAAAAATTATTCAAGACATCTCACGATTGAAGGACTTGTGATGGTTGTTGGTAAAGCGGATGTGCGTGGAAACCAGCTATATATTCAAGTCAACGAGGTCTATCCTCTAAGCGATGTGAGGGAAATCTTCACTTATAAAATCGTTATTTTTGTCGATAAAAATGAACCTGAAGAGAAAGGGCGCAAACTTGCTGAAATTCTCAAAGATAGCGACGAGGGAAATTGTTTTATTGAGATTGATGTTAAAGATAACGGAAGTGTAATTCAAAGGTTTGAAATTTCAAATTTGTTCGTCAAACCGAGTGGTAAATTGATCAACACACTTAAAAGTTTATTTGGCGATGAAAATGTCAAACTAATTCCAAAATAAAAAGGAGATAAAATGTCAAAGAACATAATTGAACTGACCGACGCAAACTTTGACGAGGAGGTTCTCAAGTCAGATAAGCTTGTCCTCGTGGATTTCTGGGCTGAATGGTGCGCCCCTTGTAGGATGATAGCACCGATAGTTGAAGAAATAGCCCAGGAGTATGCTGACAGATTGAAGGTAGGAAAGTTAAATGTTGATTACAATCCCAAGACAGCTATGAGATATGGGATAATGAGCATCCCAACGCTTATGCTTTTTCAAAATGGGCGAGTCCTTGAGCAAATAGTTGGAGCTATGCCGAAGAGAAATTTACTTGCGCGACTTGAAAAATATCTCCAGCCAGTGTAAAGCGTTAGAGGGGAGACCATCGGTGTCTCCCTTTTTTATTTTTAAACAAAACATCTTGAACGCCAAATGATAAGAGTTCTATTTCTTTGCACAGGAAACTCTTGCAGAAGCCAAATGGCTGAAGGTTTATTAAGACATTTTGGAAATGATAAATTTGAGGTTTATTCAGCTGGGACAAATCCCTCTTTTGTTCATCCACTTGCTATTGAAGCGATGAGAGAAATCGGCATAGATATCTCTTGGCATAGATCAAAAAGTGTGATGGAGTTTATAGGTCAAAATTTTGATTATGTTATAACTGTTTGCGATAAGGCAAAGGAATCTTGTCCGACTTTCCCTGGCGATGTAAAGAGAATTCATTGGAGTTTTGAAGACCCAGCCGAGGCAACTGGAACAAAGGAAGAAAGAATGAAAGTTTTTAGAAAGGTCCGTGAGCAAATAAAAGAACATATACTTTCATTTATAAAGGAAGTCGCAATGAAACGGGAGGAAGAAAATGCTTCTGGCGATTGATATTGGAAACACGCACACTGTTTTCGGGATTTACAGGGATGGGAAATTAATTCACGATTGGAGGGTTTCAAGTTTGATAACACGGACTGAGGATGAGACATGGCTTCTTGTCAAATTTTTTTGTTCGGATGCAAATGTTGATGTTGGGGACATAACTGGCGTTGGGATTTCGTCGGTTGTCCCGAATTTGACGGATGTTTTCCTTTGGATGAGTAGAAAGCACTTTAAGGTTGAGCCAGTTGTCATATCTTCTGAAATTGATCTCGGTGTTAAAATTTTATACGATGACCCAACAGCTGTTGGTGCTGACAGGTTATGTAACGCTGTTGCTGGTTTTACAAAGTATGGTGGTCCGGTTATAATAGTTGATTTTGGAACTGCGACGACTTACGATGTTGTATCTGAAAGAGGTGAATATCTTGGGGGTGTCATTGCTCCTGGGATTGAAACAAGTGCAGCTGAACTTCACAGAAGAGCTGCTAAACTTCCAAAAATTGAACTTCATTTCCCCAAGAGCGTCATCGGTAAAAATACTGTATCAAGCATGCAATCGGGGATAATGTATGGTGCTGTTGATGCAATGGAAGGTATGATAAGAAGGATTAAGGAGGTTGTTGGGCAAAGGGCTAAAGTTATAGCTACGGGCGGGCTTGCTAAGACGATAATTGAGCATACAAAAGTGATTGATTTTTACGAGCCATCGCTTGTGCTTGATGGGATTTACATAATCTACAACAGGGTTAAAAATTCAAAATGAAATTTCAACTCATAATTTTCACAAGTTTGCTTTCGGCGATCAAAACATCAAGAAGCTCGTAAATTTTGACCGATTTTGTTTTCCCCTTGACGACTATACTTCCAAGTTCTCGGACCTTGAAGAAATCCTTAACTTTCGCGTAAGTATATTCGCTTATAATTATGTTCGTCCCAAATTCTTTATTTACCGCTTCAAGACGAGCACCGAGGTTCACACTATCACCTATGACGGTGTAATTAAACCTCCCGTAACCACCGAGGTTGCCAACGATCATTTCACCGGTATTTATCCCAACTCTCATATAGAGAAGGGGTTTTCCCTCTTTTTCCCATTTTATCCGTAATTTTTCAAGTTCAAATTGCATTTTCAAAGCGCAAAGACAAGCCCTCAAAGCGTGATCGGGATAATAAATCGGTGCGCCCCAAAAGGCAACGAGCGCATCGCCAATATATTTGTCAAGCGTTCCACCATATTTGAAGATCACTTTTGTCATCGTTTCAAAATACTCGTTTAATATGTTAAATATAAACTCCGGTGGATATGCCTCGCTTATCGTTGTGAAGTTCCAGAGGTCAGTGAAAAGAACAGTCATCTCTCTTTTTTCTCCACCAAGGCGAACGATATCTGGATTTGATATCAACTGATTAACAACGGATGGATGAACATAATAGCTGAAAATCCGTTTGATGACTCTCTTTTGCTTTCTCTCTATAAAGTATTGGTAAGCGACAGAGCCGATATATGTGGAAAGCCCACCGAGAATTGGGGAGATAGTGGGTAAAATTAAATTCTCTTTAAACATCAAGAAAGAGAAATAAATCCATAACCCGAAGTAGAGAAGTAAAAATAAAATGTTTAGGAGCTCGGATACGAACTCGGGGCGTAATTTCAACTTCCTTATGTTTGTAGCAACAAGAAAACTGATCAGAGCAAATACGAAAACGATCAAAAACGATAGCAAAGGTGGAGTTTTCTTTATAAACTTTCTTTCAATAACGGTTGCTATAGCGTTTGCGTGTATTTCAACGCCATACATCAAATTGCTTTCATCTTTTACAAACGGAACCGGGAGCAAGTCGCCAAGTTCGGACTTAAACTCTGGTATAGCGCTTCCGATTACGACGATTTTATCTTTGAAAACATTGTCGTGTAAGAGTCCGTATTCGGGGTTATCAAATGTATTTATATCTCCATATTCAACTTCATCTTTTGTTTTAAATTCTTGATCGTCAAGCACATCAATGAAACTTATATATCTAAAAGTCCCAGCTGGACCTGCGTAGTTTATGAGCCAGGTTTTTTCATCAAATTTTGGAATTTTTATATTACCCAGTTGGAAAAAACCATTTTCAAAGGGTGTTCTAGCTGGGAAATCATAGACGGAATCAATTTTTAAGTTGTAATAAGCGAGCAAAACGGCAAGCCCAAAACTTGGGAAGATTGTGTCCCCAACTGAAAAAACAGGCACATAGCGTCTGCAAACACCATCATAATCCCTTAGGACCTCAACGATGCCAGGAGATGAGTTCGGAGTTCCGATAAAAATATTGCGGAGTAAATTCTTTGTTTCAATAATTCGTCCTTTAAATTTTATGTCTTTTGTTTCACGCCCAGCAAGAATAACATTTCCGGCTTCTTCTATCGCTTTTTGAAAGTCCATATCATTGTTTGGATTTAAATCCGGCGAATCAAAATTAATATCAAAGGCGATAACCTTTGCTCCCGCTTTTTTCAAGTTCCTGACAATTTTAGCATAATAACTTCTTGGCCAAGGCCATTTCACTGGAGCTCTATCAAGCGATACCTCATCTATCGCAACTATGAGAATATCCGATGAATCAGCATAATTTTGTTTTACCCCTCTATAATTAAAGCGAAGGTCTAATGTTTTCAATTCAACACCTGTTAGAGCCGGGATGAATTCAACCGTGAGAAAAGCGATTAGCGAGCCAATAAGAGACACAAGTAAAGCGACTTTTGAAAAATCAAATTTTAATTTGCTCATATCAAAAACTTATCTTGTAAGTTAAATATGCTACAACATCAATGGACTCGTGAAGTAGGAAATTACATTTCAAATTCAAGCTTTGATTTCTTGCGATTTCCCTCTCTCCGCCGAAATAAATGTAAAGACGACCTAAATTCCCAAAACTTGGCGCTATGTTACCCCAAATACGCATATTTTTAAATCTGTAGTCCGCACCAAAACCGATCAAAATATAATTGAACTTTTGCTCCGCTGATCCAACGACTCTACCGGTTGAATCATACAGCGGTTTTTTAAACTTTGAATTATACATTCCAAACTGGAAATTCCCACGCAAGTTGTCATTTACATTTGAAAACATTGAGAGGGATAAATTCGCGTTGTTAAAATCAGCATTTGTTTTTGTCCTGTCATCGGAGCCGGAGATTGAAAATGAGATGTTGACTTGATTTTTGAAAAGGTATTCAAAATAATAGCTGATGTCAAAACTTATTTTGTTGACGATGAGGTTGAAAGCTCGCGATGAATCAAGCGGGATGCCGTTATCGCTTTTATTTTGAGTATAAGTTACACTCATGGTTGGAAGATTCGCAAGCGGAGAATACATTGCTGAAATCTCCCAGTTGATGAACTTCGTTGTGTAATCGCGCTGTTTTTTCGTGTTGTCGTTCAAGTTTTCAAAACGGAATGTCAAGAATAGTTGATTCCTTAAAAATCTTAACCTATCAAAGATTCTAAACCCTTGGATGTCTTGTCTTAGATATGGTTGACCGAAGGAGAGATATTCATTGCCGTGAAATATGTAATCAATCTTCAAAAAGTTGCCAAAGTAATTTAAGTTCAGACCCGCTTCATAAGCCAGCGATGAAAGAGCAAATGGATTTATCGGAACGATGTATTGGTTTAAAGGGACAAATTTCTCAATCAGTGGTTTGTATTTTTTCAAGTTATCCCTTAAAGATGGCGTATCTTTCAAAAGTGAGTCAATATCCGCTTCAGTCCAACTTGATGCATTTAAATTCTCATTTCGCACGCTTAACGCCCCGTATGCTCTAAATTCCGTCCTTGCATTATCAAGTGAAAGAATTAAATTTGTTCCAATTGCTACATTCTTCTGTGGGTTTCCTCCGAAACGAATGGAAGCTTTATCGTCCTGCGAGACAAGATAAGTAAATCCAAGTTCAAAATTTCTCTTGAATTTAAATGCTGGTTTTACCGCAAGGAGATTTCTCTCATAAGTTCCGTAGTTGTAAATCAATATCTTTCTATTTGTCGTGTCATAGACGCTATTTTGTGGCAGGGTTTCGCCTTTTAAACTGTCAATCGGGATTTCTTTTTCAACGAGCCCTTCAATTCCTCTTCTTGTTTGACCATTTACAACCTCAATTTGAAAATATCTAAGGTCAATCTTGCTGTAAATTCCCCTGACCCTATAACCGCTTAATATAAGGGGTGAGAAATTTGGATACACGTCACCATAGCTAACCTTCACCCAATCAAGAAGGTTACCCTCAACTAAAAACCTATGCTGCGGTTGTATTGTCGCTTTTTCTTCGCTTGTCAAGTATAAGTTTGTGTTAAGATTGAAAAAACTATAACTCCCGGTGAAGTTTGCGCGCCCGCGGACATAAAAATTGCTGTTTGATTGTACTTTCTCCTGTCGTAGCTCAATCTCAAAGTTTGAGCGATAATTGAAAGCCCTTTCACTTTCAGCGATTTCCGTTGGCGATAAAATCGTAAACCCCCAAGATGTGCTTGTTACGACTTTTTCTGTCGTGTCTTTCAAGATAATTGTAACTTTGTGTGACCCCGGTTTAATTGGAAATTTAAAATTATCCGGGACAAAAGTGACAAGTTCGGATGTTATGATGCACATAGATGTCACATCGGTTTTGTCAAATAAAACTTGACTTTTTTCCGGAGCGAAGTTTTCAACTTCAATTAGAGATGCGGAGATTAAAACTTCATCAGGACGAACGACGGTCCCTGGCTCTGGGCTTAACACTATAATTTTCCCCGGGGCTTTAACTTCAATTATTGGTATTCGCAAGAGTTCATCCGGGGCTTTGTCTGGATAATGTTTTATCCCTCCGCTTTTGTCCGTCGCTTCAATGAAAATTTCCATTTCAGGTGCCTTTACATCTTCGCCAGGGAGCGTCACTATTGTGAAGTTTTCTTGCGATGGGTAAATTTCAATCAATTTAAATCTTTCATCAACGCTTGACTTGTAAAACAATTTCACTTTGACGATGTTGCTTACATCGGTAAATTCAATCCTGAGTTTCAAATTTTCACCACTAATGCCCTTTTGAAGTGGGATGACATTAAAAACTTGTTGAGCAGGGGAAATTGTTGAGATAATAAAGATAAAAAGAAACGGCGAAATTAGGTGTCGCATTAAATTATTTTTCTTTTATTTTAATCCTTATTTCTTTTCCTTCCCCCGTTTTCCCTCTTATCTCAATCTCTCTCTTTTCAATTGCTCTTCTTATTTCCTGTGACTTCTGCTGTTCTGATTCTGTCATTTGTCTTGTTGTTATTTCACCGACCTTTGTAGAGATGCCGATTTCCCCCGCTTTTACAGTTCTACTGATGTTTGAAATTTTGTTAAAGAAATCCACTTCACCTTCTCTAACCATAAGCGTATCCGCATCCGTCCGCGATATCAAAACGCCTTCAGTTCCTCTTATTGTCGCAACTGATAAAGGCGTTGTGAATTCAAACTTTCCCTTTACCTTAGTTACTTTGAAGTCAACTCCACCGTTTTCAACATTGATTTTCCTTGAATAATTACCCTTTGGATTTTCTCCGAGAACCTCAAGGACAGTTTTTTCACCAACGCGTAGAAAGCTCCCGTCAAGGAACTTGATCAACAAGAATGACTTTTCATCTGTTTTCACGAGCGTTCCAGATTCAAGCCCAAGACCTTTTTGAGTTGGTTTCCATTGATCAGCTTTGGGCGGTTTGTGATATGCCTTATTCTTTACAAGTTGAACTATAGCAATCGTAGGCGCATAATTTATAAAACCAAAAAATAAAATCGCAATTATAAAAGTTAAACCAACTTTTGGAATTTTCCCTTTCATAGCTGTTTTGAAATTTTATTTTACTTCAACTTCGGCTCCAAGGTCAGCTAATTGCTGTCTTATAGCCCTTAAAATCTCCTCAATCTCACCTTGCGTCGCTGGTCTACCATCAATCAGGATCACAAAATCACTTACAATTTTGCTCAAAAGTTCAGCTATCTCCGAATTCCCAGCTTGCTTAAAGGCGTTTACTAAATTGTCAAGAGTTTTTTTCTCCGTTGGGGTTAACTTAGATACAACAGCCTCTGTTGTCGTTTGACCTAAATTTACACTGAAGTTCCATATCTCACTTCTTATCTCCTCAATCCCACGACTTCCTGATATCGTTGATTTCACATACCAGTAATAGCTTTTACCATTCTCAAGAGGCAAAGCTTCGCGGGGATATTGAACTTGAGATTCAGTTGTTTTATATCTCCATCTCAAATTTTTATCTCCCGAGACGACCTCTTCAGGCGTTGTTTGGTTTGGTAATTTCTCGTAGACGAAAATTTCAAACTCTTTGAAATTAGGCGCAATCCATTTGAATATCGGAAATTGCGTTCTAACTTCGGACTCATAACTTGGTGATACGAGGTCAATCCTTGATGGATTTGTGATTTCGTAAACTTTCTCCCATGTAGATAAAATCCCCAGCTCAGATTCATCAAGTAATTGTATCACAAATCTATAACTTCCAGCTGGCAATCTACCTGTTGATTGTGCGAGGTCTTTTATCTTATTTATCTTATCCTCATAAATTTTTGTCCTATCTTTATCGCTTTTTATACCTGCTTTTCCCGAGGCGAGGTCTTGATTTGTAAAGCTTAAAATTCTGTTGACCTCAAATGGTAAGCTCCAAGCGTCAGCGAAAATTTCTTCCGGTTCATTTCCAATTTTGGCGAACACTTGAAAGTGAAGTTTCAAATTTCTGGGGGTATCACTTGTTATCGTCACGGTAAATAAAAGTGGCAAATCCTTTAACCTGCTGACATCAAGGTCGGCGATGTTAACTTGTTCAAGCGATGCAGGGGCAGTTACTTGCAAATTCACCTGCCCAAAGGCAGTAGCGAAAACTGTTAATGTAAGGATAAAAAACTTTCTCATGGCGTCCTCAAAAATTTATTTTTCTTTCGCTTTGAAATTAAATTCAAGAACAATTAAATGCCGTGAACGAGGTCACACTTAAAAGTGAACGATATCATTGTATATGACAAATATCATCAAGATGATTAAAATGATTATCCCTACTTGCTGGATGGCTATCTTTACTTTGTATGAGAGTTCTCTTCTTATAATTCCCTCAATTATTAAAACCGCAAGATGCCCTCCATCAAGCCCCGGGAATGGGAATATATTTAAAAACGCCAAGCTTATGCTCAATATCGCCATAAATCCGAGAAAGGCTGTAAAACCGATATCCGCACTTTGAGTTGCAAATTTGGCAATTCGCACAGGTCCAGCAATGCCCTTTTTGAGTGGAATTTCCCCGGTTATAAGTTGTTTAATGCCGTTTACCGTGAGAGATGATATTCTATAGACCTCCTTTATTCCGTTAAGGAATGCCTCAAATGGGTTGTAGCTTTCCTTTTTAATCGGACCGGTATATGTGCCTGTTATTTGTATTCCAATTCTACCATCGGGGTCTGGAGTGATTTTCTGTAAAAGTTCTTTTCCATCGCGCTTTATCTTTAATGTGATTTCTTTCCCAGCGTTTGACTTTATGATGGATGTGAGTTGTGCTGGGGTGTAAATTTTTTCATTGTTAACAGCAAGTATAACATCTCTCGGTTGTATTCCAACTTTTTCAGCAGGACGACCTGGCTCAATAGCCATGACCATTGTCTCTGTGTACAAGGGTAGAATGCCAATGGACTCATCAAGTGCGAACTCAGAAATTTTTGACCTTGGTATTGAAATTAAAACTTTTTCATCACCGCGTTTAACTTCAAAATTTAAATCGCTTGTCAATTCATCAATGAAGGCAATTCTAAATATATCATCCCAATATTTCACTTTCTTTCCGTTTATGCTCAAAATTTTATCTCCCTCTTTAAATCCCGCTTCATAGCCGGGTGAATTTGGAATGACATAACCAACCTCTGTAACATCCCTGAAAGTTTTCCCCTCTATCATAAAAATTAACCAAAAGAGGAAAATCGCAAGCAACATATTCATCAAAACACCAGCGGTTATAACGAAAAATTTTTGATGAAAGGGCTTGCTTCTGAATTCATATGGTTTTGGCTCACTTCCTATAAAACCAGCATCCAAGCTTTCATCAACCATCCCTGCAATTTTAACATACCCTCCAAGTGGGAATGCGGAGATTCTATAATCAGTTTCACCGATTTTCTTCCCGAATAACCTTGTTCCAAAGCCGATTGAGAAGACCTCAACCTTCATCTTTGAAAGTTTCGCGGCTATGAAGTGCCCGAATTCATGGACGAGCACGAGAACACCGATCGTTATCGCAAAGTAGAAAATAGTTTTTATTACTTCCATAGATTAATCTACTCCCTCCAAATTTTTTACAAAGTTCCTTGTTTCAGCATCAACTTTTAAAATATCCTCAAGGTCAGGGTTAAACTTGGGTTTATGTGCATCAAGCGATTTTTTTATGATCTTTGGTATTTCCGTGAACTTTATTTTTCTGTTCAAGAATAAATCAACGGCGATTTCATTCGCAGCGTTCAAGACGGTTGGATAAGTTCCACCGAGTTTCGCTACTTCATAAGCGATCTTTAAACATTCAAACTTTTCAAGGTCAGGCTCAAGAAAAGTGAATTGCCCAATTTTAGTGAAATCAAGTTCCCCATAACTTGCTTTGACCCTATCGGGGTAAGTTAAAGCGTATTGTATCGGGATTTTCATATCCGGAACGCCAAGTTGTGCTTTTATTGAGCCATCAACGAATTCAACCATTGAATGAATTATTGATTGCGGGTGAATCACGACTTTAATTTTTTCAACTGGTAATCCAAAAAGCCAATGCGCTTCAATGACTTCAAGACCTTTGTTCATCAATGTCGCCGAATCAATTGTTATTTTATTACCCATCTTCCAGTTTGGGTGTTTCAAAGCTTCCTCAACGCTCACATTCTCAAGCTCCGATTTGTCTCTGTTTAAGAATGGACCACCAGAAGCAGTAAGTATTAGCTTATTAACATTTGAAATTCTTTCCCCAACGAGACATTGAAAGATAGCGTTGTGTTCACTATCAACCGGGATGAGCTGGACATCGTTCTCATTGATGAGTTTCTTTATTATTTCACCAGCTACGACAAGTGTTTCTTTATTTGCAAGAGCGATTCTTTTTTTACTTTCAATGGCTCTTATAGTTGGTTTAAGTCCGGAAAAACCGACAAGCGAATTTAAAACAATGTCAACATCATCCCTGCTAACTATTTCAAGAAGTCCTTCCTCCCCGGATAAGACCTCAACTTGACCATTTACAAGTTTTGAAAATTCTTCAGCTCTTTTCTTGTCAAAGATCGCTACACCTTTTGGTTTGAGTAGTTTTACCTGCTCAGAGAGAAGTTCTATGTTTTTGTTTACGGCAAGATATGTAACTTTAAATTTATCTGGGAAATTTAAAATTACATCAATTGCATTCCTTCCAATTGACCCAGTTGAGCCAAGTATAGCGATGTTCTTCATCGCTGGTTTTGTTGGGATTTTTTTCATCTTTTCCAAGACAATTTATAAAAGCAGGTGAAATTAACCAAATTAAATCTCTATCTCCATGCCTTCTGATGCAACCATTAGATTGAACTTGTATTTTCTCTTTTTGACTTCATTTTTGCAATGCTCAAAAATTTCATCAATCATATTATCGGTGTGCATATGGTCGTGATGAAATAACAATAGGCGTTTGACTTGACCTTCGTGCGCAACTCTAAGCGTGAAAAGATAATGGGAATGTCCCCAGCCGACCTTTTCAATGTATTCTTCCGGTGTGTATGTCGTATCGTGGATTAAAAGATCTGCGCCTCTTACGAAGTCAAAAATTCTCTGGTTCGGGTCACCCGGAACACTGTCAAATCTTTCTATGACTTCCTTTTCCCAGTTGAAAAGATACGGCGTTATCTCCCTGTCAAAAGGTTCATTATCACTTATGTAAACGATGCTTTTGTTGTTAAAAGTGATTCTATAACCGAGTGTAAAGCCGGGATGATTGACATAAATCGTTTGAACGGTTGCATCGTAAATTTTGAATTCTTCCTCACCGACTTGAAGGAACTTTATGCTTGCTTTAAGTTCGCTCAATCTAACAGGAAAATAAACCCTATCCATTTGATCGGCGACGATTTGCTCAAGTGTTTTCGTCCTCGCACCTGAGCCGACAATTGTGAATTCGTTTCCTGAGATAAAAATTGGTTTGAAGAACGGGAACCCTTGAATGTGGTCCCAGTGCGGATGAGTTATCATTATATAGGCACGGATTGACTCGCCCTTGCGCATGAGATAATTGCCCAAATTTTTAATCCCTGTTCCAGAGTCAAGAATTATCAAATTATTGTCGTCAAGTTTTAGTTCAATGCAGGGAGTGTTCCCCCCGTAACGGACCGTGTCCTTTCCTGGCGTAGGGATTGAACCCCTACAGCCCCAAATTTTTAATTTCATAACTGACCCCCTTTAAATTCTTATATTCCCTTGAAAGTTCAACATAATGAATAGCTGATTCTTCAATTGCTTTCTTTTCATCCTCGGTTAATTCACGAACCACTTTAGCTGGAACGCCAGCCACCAGTGTTCCCTCCGGGACAACAAAGCCCTGTCTTACAAGCGAACCAGCAGCAACAAGCGAGTATGATTGAACTTCAGCCCCGTCAAGTACTACTGCCCCCATTCCAATTAAACATTTGTCGCGTACGATCGCCCCGTGTAAAATTGCACCATGTCCAACTGTTACATCGTTTCCGACGATAAGTGGATATTTCTGCGTGGTTACATGGAGTATGCATCCATCTTGTATGTTTGTCCTTTCGCCGATCCTTATATAGTTAACATCACCTCTTATCACCGCATTGAACCAAATGTTTGAGTCCCTGCCTATGACGACATCACCAATGACAACAGCCCCTTCAGCTATGAAAACCGATTCATCAATTTCTGGAAACTTACCTCTATATGACAAAATTTTCATTTCTTCACCTCCATTGATTTATTTCAAATTTATCAGGTTTTGTCCTTTCTTCCAACTTTTAAGTTCAACGATTATATTTCCGATAAAAAGTTTTAATTTACCTTTTAAAGGTATCGCCATTTTATCAGAGCTTATCCATCCCGTAAAGTTGCCAGTCAAACCAAAGAATCCAATATAATTTGCCTTTCCATCAATTTCATATGTTTCAATCGGGCTGTCAAATGCGTCAATTTTTACCCGTGTTTTTTTCTTCCCAAAGTTTATCAAAGTTATGCCTTTTACCCCTTCAATAAAGGTCGGCAAAAGCACCGTCTTTTTAATGTATGCGTTTGAACGCGCATAATAAAAAAGCGAGGGACCATCGCAATATAGAGTTGTAATTTTAACCGTGTCAATTTTATTCCCGCGGGTGTTGTATTCAAGGTTATGATAATTCTTCTCAACAACATACCCTGGCAAATTTTCAATTAACTTGTATTTTACGCTTTGATAGTATTTCTTCTCCCTTTGCTCGCTCCAATAACTATGTGCTATGAATCTTGAATCAAAAACCGCCTCAAATTTTGCATGTATATCAACGAATGGAACAGAATATGAATCAATATCTACCCTGACCTTGTAAAACTGTTTCCCGTTGTTTGTGAATTTATCAATCACCTTGAACTTAACCTGACCGAGTTTAAAAAAGAGATATTTGACCTCATAGACAAGTTCTTCACCGACTTGAATAAAAGATGTATCAAATGGTTTTTCAAATCTTTCATATTCCTGTTGGTAGAAAACTCCATTCATCAATGCGAAAATAATAAAGAAGACGAAATTCATTATTCTTCGGGCGACGAGCTTTTTCTTTGAGTTCTTCTCCTTGCTGCGAGTTTTTCTTCAATTTTCGCTTCAATTTGCTGTTGTGCAGTGATAATCCTCTCCTCAAGTATCCTTTGGTAAGCAACTATTTCGCTCGTTTGCTGTTTCAATACATCGGCCAGGGTTTTCAAGTCATTTGTTGTGACCTCAATTTTGCCGGCTGTCCCTTCAAAACTGTCAAGTATGTTCTTTTCAACCGACTTCGTCGATTTTGATAAGTTGAACACCCCAACAGCGACGATGGTTGAAAGAATTATCACTATGACGAAGCCAAGGACAAGAGCTGTTCTATTTGAGGCAATTTTAGAAAGCACCGCGTCAAACTTTGCGCTGTTTTCATCAACCTTTGCCGAAACCTCTTTAATTCCACTGTTTATCTCGTCGGTTGATTTTTTTACTGCGCCGACATTCCCATCAACACTTGCTACAATCTTTTCAACATTTGAAATCCTTTCCCTCAAGCCACGGTTTTGTGCCTCAACATTTGAAATTTTCTTCAAAACCTGTTCCGTCCCATTTGAAATTGTTGCAACTTTTGAGTCAAGTCTTTCAATTTTTGATGAGAGTTCATCCCTGATTTGATTTACACTCTGATCCAGTTTTTGGTCAAATTCACTCCTCAATGAATTGACTTTTTCGTTCAATGAGTTGTCAATTGCTTCAAGTTTTTTCATTACATCGTCAACTGAATACTTTGTCTGTTGTTGAACTTGAGCAAATAAGATTGATGACAGCGCAAAAATAAAAAATAGCAATTTGACTTTCATCTTATCATCCCGATTTGTTTTTTATTTTTGAAGCCCCGCAGAATCGCGCGCGGGGCAAGGATTTTCTTATCTATTTACAGCGAGCATCTTTTCCGCCTGTGGCATTAGCTCAAGCGCTTTCTGGAATTGTTCATCTATTTCAAGCATCACAGGATACCAACCCTCATATTTCCATATAAACCTTGCTATGTGCGCTTTCAATGTCGTCTTTATGTATGATAAATCCTTCCTGAACTGTTCTTCATCCCATTTAATCCCTCTTGAAATGATGAATTTTTTGAAGTTTTCAAGCATCTCATCGCTTATCTGGAAATCACGCTTGAAAAGTTCAAAATTGTTTCCGTACTTGTTCCTTATTTCGCTCCCCTTTGAATCCATGAAGTTGGAAATGAAAATGTAAAACAGGTTGTTCCTTCTTATGTCAACGGATAAGTCGGTTAAAGTTTGCGTCTTCACAACCACATCCGGGACTATCCCACCCTTACCATAAACAGAACGATTCAAAATTTTTGTGTGATAAATTGTTTTTGAAGTATCTCCTGCTTCTTTAATATATTTTTTGCCCTCATATGGTTTTTGGATTAATCTGCCACTTGGGGTATAATATCTTGCGGTTGTCAATCTTATCGCTGAACCGTCGTTTAAAGGGAATTGCCTTTGGACGAGACCTTTTCCAAATGTCGTGTCCCCAACTATCAAGCCCCTATCCCAATCCTGGATTGCTCCAGCAACTATTTCACTTCCAGATGCACTGCCTTGATTTACAAGTAAAATCACCGGAACCTTTTCAAGTTCACCTTCAGATGTTGCATAAAATTCCTCATTATATTCTGGAAGGCGACCTTTCGTATAAACTATCAACTTGCCTTTGGGTAAAAATTCATCAGCTATTCTAACCGCCTCAGAAAGTAAACCACCCGGATTATTTCTTAAATCAAGAATAAGTTTTTTCATCCCTTGCGCCTTGAGCTTTGAAACCACCTCCTTAAACTCACGATCGGTGGTCTCTGAAAATCTGTTTATGTGGATATAGCCCACATCTTTTGTAACCATCACCCCAACATCAATGCTATAGATTGAAATTTTGTCCCTTGTTATAACAAATTCAAGCGGTTCTTTTACACCAGCTCTTAAAATTGTCACCTTTACCTTTGTTCCCTTCGGACCCCTGAGCTTCCTTACAACATCTTCATTTTTCAAACCGATGGCTGATGTGTCATTTATTTTAATTATCTTATCT
This sequence comes from Candidatus Thermokryptus mobilis, assembly GCF_900070205.1. Lineage (NCBI taxonomy): Bacteria > Pseudomonadati > Candidatus Kryptoniota > Candidatus Thermokryptus > Candidatus Thermokryptus mobilis. Next base: position 19,949 of record NZ_FAOO01000011.1, read on the forward strand.
CCCGCCATTATCCCAAGTTGTTCGCTTGGTCCGCCTGAAATCGGTGTGACAACATTTATCGTGTCATTTATTATTGTGAATTCAATCCCTATACCTTCAAAACTTCCCCTTATATCTTCATTCACTCTTTCCATTGCCTTCGCTGGGATGTAAACAGAGTGCGGATCAAGAATCCCAAGCATCCCCTCTATTGCTGCTTCAACAAGTGTTTGGGTGTCAATTTTATCAACATAGTTTTTTCTCGCCAGATTTAAGACATCGTTTAACTTCATTATTTGGACATAGATATCGTCACTTGAAAACAAACTGTTTAAATTAACCCCGATTATAATCCCAATCACAAGGACTATCGCCATTGTAAGCGTTGAAAATTTCTGCCTGAGCATCTTCTTTACCTCCTAATAGTCAAATTTTATTTTGAAATAAGTTAAAAAATTTCTCTCATATTTTTCAACACCGAATATGGCGAAAAAATCCTTCGCGAATTCTATAAATAAACTGCCCCCAAATTTATACCTTTTCTCAGTATCACCGCTGAGAAACCTAACTGTGTTGGAATCGTTAACGCGATGCCCAAGATTATAATCACCTCCAACATTTAAAGTGTCTGTCCCGACGATTTTATTCTTCCCATGTCTTATTTTTTCAACAAAAAAGTTCAATACGGTTCTTTTTGATAGAAGATAATTAATTTTGATGAAAAAATCATCCGAATTAGGTCCAATCCAATGTCCAAGCAAAAAACCATTGTGAGTGTAATTGTTTTCGTTTATCCTGTGCGAATATACATACGGTTCTATCCTTGTGTATTCAAGTATGATGTCCGTATCCTTTAAGCCAGCAAAGTATAGCCCCACTTGATATCCGAGTTGATTCCCATACCAACCCGTGCCGATTAGGGGAAAGTTTATATCGTCAATCAAAATCGTCCCGTAAATTTGAAAATTTTTGAATAAATTTGACTTGAAATTGAAGCCAAGTAGGGAATTGTCCCTGTCTTGAAGTGAATGTTCAGCCGACTTGTAAAAATTAAATGGGTTAAGGTATGCAAGCTCTGGGAAACGCCTTGCGTAAATGATCCCTTCCCAAACACCAAAGTTAAACTTGTCCCAAAAGTTGAAATTCAATCTGTGGGTTGCAAGATACTTTGAATTTATAACGATTATATTGCCTGCAGTTGTATCGGGTATTGTAAACTTTGTCCCAAGAAGCCAGGAATGAACGAAGTCGTAGGATACGCCTTTGTATTTAAAACTAATTTTGAAGAAATCAAAGACAGGGGCGGTTTCCGAAATGAAAAGTTTCCCAGAAAAACCATAACCCTGTGTTATCGCTTCTCTCCCGATTTGTAAGCTTATATGCTTCGTTTGATATTTTATGTATGCTTCTGTGAAATCAAAATTTACGGAACCGGGCTCGTTGAGTTTATAATTTTGTTTCAATTTCAAGTCCTCAAGCGCAAGTTTTTTATCACCGAAAATTTGACCATCCGTTGATTGTAAGTAAAATCCAATTTTGCCATCGTATGTACCTCTTAACCTTCCACCAATTTCAGCAAGTAAAACATTTGAAGCTCGTGAAAACCTTAAATCAAAATTTACAAGCGCATCAACAAAGAATGAAATGCTCGTATCTCTGTAAGAGTATAAGTATTTGGCTCTGTCGGAGAATAAAAATTCTCTTTTTAAAAAGTCGCTGAAGATTTTAGTTTCAAAAAAGTTTTCTTTTTTAAGTTCATTCTCAAATTCAATCATCAAGAGTTTGAGGGTTTCCCTTTCATTCCTACTCAGTTTCTCATATTGTGAATTGATTTCGCTTAAAAATTTGGCAACTTCCCCCCTTGACAGTGGCAATGAGACATCGTCAAAATTTTTTATAAACCCCTTGACTTCCATTCTTTTTAAAAACATGTAAACTCTGTTTGTTATCGGGACATTCTCAACTTGAGAAAGTAAATTTGTTGAGATAAAAATTATTAGGGCGTAGAGGATTTTTCTCATCTTACAGCGTCCCAATCTTTTGAAATTGACCTTCTCAAAAACATAATTGAAATTGAATTCAAAAACCACAGCGTTAATGTTCTTATGTAACCATACTTGCGGTATCTTCTCGGTGATTCATAAATTTTCACCCCATAAACATTGATTATTTTGCCAAGCCGGCGAAGTCGCATGTAAAGGTCAAAATCCTCGCCAGCCGGTAGTTTTTCGTTGTAGCCGTTAACTTTGAAGAAAAACTCCCTTTTTATCGCATGGCATTCGCCTCTCCCCATACCTAGCCCAATTATATTAAGGGTTGCGAAGAATTTGTTCAAGAAAGCGTGAAAAATTTTATCTTTCAGATTTTCTTCTTCCGGATAAACATTTACTTCAAAAGCGAGAGCAACTATTGACGGCATTTTAAAGAGATTATCGCATAATTTAAAAAAAGTTTCAACATCGCTTATCCTTGCGTCTGCATTTAAAAATATAAGTATTTCCCCGTCGGAGTGCAAAGCGCCTATGTTTCTACCCCCACCTATCGTTTGCCTTTCTTTTGTTTCGTTCAAAATTATTTTATCGGCAAATTTCTTCGCTATCTCAATTGTTGAGTCGGTGCTCCCTCCATCACTTACGATCACTTCAATGTTGAATTTCTTTTTTAACTCTTCGTCAAATGTTTTTTCCGCCCATTGAATTGTTTTTTCTTCGTTAAGGGTTGGAATTATGACAGAAAATCTGTGCATGTGCGTTTGGGCAAAATTATTTTTAAAATAAAAACCCCGAGAACGAAACTCTCGGGGCTTCGCAAACGGGAAATCTCAGCGCTTAATTTTCAACCCACGAGATTTTTTAACTCATCAACGAAGATATCCATCTCTTTCTTCGTCCTTTTCTCAGTGACTGCGATCAACAGACCATCACCGTAGCCGGCAAATTTTGAAATGTCAATCCCGGGCAAAATTTTTTTCGCCTGCAATTTATCTTTGATAAGCGAAACTGGAAGCGGTGTTTCAACAACGAACTCTTTGAAAAATGGCTGTTTATACTTGAGCTTGAAGCCGTCAATTTGTGAAATTTTTTCGGCAAGGTAATGACTTTTTTGAAGGCAAAGCGTTGCAACTTCTTTTAATCCTTGTTTTCCCATTAAAGCCATATAGACAGTTGCGGCGAGCATCATCAAGCCCTGATTCGTGCATATGTTTGAGGTTGCCTTTTCCCTTCGTATATGCTGTTCCCTTGTTTGAAGTGTGAGCGTAAAACCTCTTTCACCATTTCTGTCAATCGTGATGCCGGAGAGACGCCCAGGCATTTTTCTAATTAAAAATTCCTTTACGGCAAAAATTCCAAGATAGGGTCCACCAAAGCTTAAGGGTATCCCAAGCGGTTGACCTTCCCCAACAACAATGTCAGCTCCATATTCACCCGGAGGAACAAGCAACCCAAGCGAAATTGGATCAATCGCAACAATAAATAAAGCGCCATGCAAGTGAGTTATACGTTCAATTTCAAATACATCTTCAATGTTTCCAAAGAAGTTCGGTTGCTGAACTATAACACAGGCGGTATTGTCAGTGACCTTTTGTTTTAAATCCTCAATATCACATACGCCAGCATCAAATTTTGTCAATTTGATCTGCGCTTTTCTCGGGTGAGTGTATGTTTTTACTACCTTGAGATAGTTTGGATTAACTGGACCTGCTACCACAACCTCTTTTCTTTCGGTATATCCTATTGAAAGTAAAACTGCTTCGGCAAGAGCGCTTCCACCATCATACATTGAGGCATTTGCTGCATCCATTCCCGTCAAACGGCAAATCATTGTCTGGTATTCATAAATTGATTGCAATGTTCCTTGGCTCACCTCCGCTTGATAAGGGGTATATGCTGTGTAAAATTCCGACCTGCTTATTATTGTGAAAACGGCTGAGGGTATGAAGTGATCATATGCCCCGCCTCCGAGGAAACAAATCGCATGGTTTAAATCAAGATTTTTCTCAGATATGTCCTGAAGTTCCTTTAAAACCTCATATTCAGAAAGTGGCTCTGGGAGATTTAGTTCCTCTTTTAACCTTATCTCGGCGGGTATGTCGGAGATGAGCTCCTCAAATGATGATACCCCAATTGCTTTTAACATTTCTTTTTTGTCTTCCTCGGTATTTGGAACGAAGCCCATTTTTGATGTGCTCCTTAAATTTTACTTTCCAATTAACTTTTTGTAGTCCTCCGCTGAAAGCAAATTGTCAAGCTCGCTTAAATCGCTGATTTTAATTTTAATTATCCAGCCCTCGCCATAGGGGTCTTTGTTGATTAAATCGGGTGAATCCTTCAGTTTTTCATTAACTTCAATGACTTCACCCGATAACGGAGAGAAAAGGTCTGAGACGGCTTTGACAGCTTCAATTGTGCCGAAGGGCTCAAGTTGTTTTACTTGTTTTCCGATCTGTGGAAGTTCAACATAGACGATATCACCTAATTCACTTTGAGCGTAATCCGTGATTCCAACGACCCCGATAGAGTCATTTTCAACTCTGACCCATTCATGTTCTTTTGTGTACCTTAAATTTTCTGGGAATTGCATTTTTGACTCCGTGTTATTTTTTAATCGTTCATGTTGAAGCTTGTATCAATATATTTTGTGTCGTAATCAACACCGCTTCTAAATTGTGGCGAATTTAAAATTTTTATATGAAATGGAATTGTTGTGTGAACGCCTTCAATTATAAATTCATCAAGTGCTCTTAACATGCGAGCTATAGCTTCATCCCTATTTCTTGCGTGAACTATAAGTTTTGCGATCATTGAATCGTAATATGGAGGGACAACATATTCTTGATAAATGTGTGAGTCAACTCTGACGCCATATCCACCTGGGAAATGAAGTGCTGTGATTTTTCCAGGCGAGGGTCTAAAACCGTTGAACGGGTCTTCGGCATTTATTCTACATTCAATTGCGTGACCGTTTGGCTTTATTTGTTTTTGTTTTATTCCGAGTTTTTCACCTGAAGCAATTCTTATCTGCTCTCTCACTATGTCAATTCCATAGACCATCTCTGTCACTGGGTGTTCAACCTGGATTCTTGTGTTCATCTCCATAAAGTAGAAATTCCCATCTTTATCAACAAGGAATTCAATTGTTCCAGCATTTCTATATTTTACGCTTTTGGCTCCTTTTACAGCAGCCTGTCCCATTGCTTCGCGAAGTTCAGGTGTGACAATTGGGGAAGGGGACTCTTCTATAAGTTTTTGGTGTCTTCTTTGAATTGAACAATCCCTTTCACCGAGGTGGATAACATTTCCGTATTCATCAGCAAGTATTTGGATTTCAATATGTCTTGGTCTTTCAATAAACTTTTCAACATAAACGGCTGGGTTTCCAAATGCAGCTTCAGCTTCTGCTCTTGCGGTTTGCCAGGCATTTTCAAGTTCATCATCGTTTCTGACCAATCGCATTCCTTTTCCACCACCACCAGCAGCTGCTTTAAGCATTACTGGATATCCGATTTCATTTGCTATTTCACGAGCTTGCTCAAATGTTTCAACAATACCATCACTTCCGGGGATAACTGGAACACCAGCTTTTTTCATTGTTTCTTTTGCAAGTGCCTTGTCCCCCATCGCCTCAATAGCATCGGGCGTTGGACCTATAAATTTTATCCCTGAAGATTCACATATCTCAGCGAACATAGCATTTTCAGCGAGGAAGCCATATCCGGGATGTATCGCCTCGGCATTTGTTATCTCAGCAGCTGCTATTATCCTCGGTATGTTAAGGTAACTATCTTTGCTAGGTCCAGGACCTATGCAAACAGCTTCGTCTGCGAATCTGACATGAAGTGAGTATTTATCCGCCTCGGAATAAACGGCGACAGTTTTTATCCCCAGTTCTTTACAGGTTCTAATTATCCGTAAAGCGATTTCTCCTCTATTGGCGATTAAAATTTTCTTTAGCAATTTCGCATCAAAATTTGATTTCGCTTAATCAAGGAGTTCAATTAAAAAGAGAGGTTGCCCATATTCAACTGGCTGAGCATTCTCAACTAAAATTTTCGCAACGATTCCGTGAACATCCGATTCAATTTCGTTCATAAGTTTCATCGCTTCAACTATACAAAGCACAGTTCCGGGGAAAACTTCATCACCAACTTTGACATACGGTTCAGCATCTGGTGCTGGTGCCCGATAAAATGTTCCAACTATCGGTGATTTTATCTCGTGGTATTTTTTCCCTGTCTCAACAGCCGTGACTTCTTTTTTCTCTTCCTTCGTTGTGGCGGACTCTTGAATTGTCGGTTGGGCTTGTGAAATCTGCGGTTGAGTCGTCAAGGGTAAGGGTTGTTGAACGAAACCAGCAGGAGGATAAATCGGAAAAGGAATCGGAATATAATTCATAGTTGAATTTGTCCCCGTGGCTACCGCTTCTCCTTTTCTGTTTTTGCTTATCCTTACCCTTGAACCCTCAATTTCTATCTCAACCTCTTCAACACCGCTTTCATCTACAGCTTTGATTAATTCCTTGATGTAATTTAAATCCATTTTCTCACCAAATTTTATTTTACCCTTTCAACATATTCACCCGTTCTAGTATCAACTCTGATTTTTTCACCCTGTTCAATGAAAAGCGGAACATTTATGACAGCCCCTGTCTCAAGTTTAGCCGGCTTCATAACATTTGTCACGGTATCGCCTTTTATTCCAGGTTCCGTCTCAATCACTTCAAGCTCAACAAATGTTGGGAGCTGGATTCCAAGGATTTGGTCTCCGTCAAAGAGTATATCAACCGTTTCATTCTCCTTCATAAAAAGTGCATTTTCCCCGACTAGTTCGCTTGGGACATGTATCTGATCAAATGTTTCAAGGTCCATAAAGACGAACTCGTCTCCATCCTTGTATAAAAATTGAAACTTTCTGAAATCAAGGCGCACAATTTCTATTTCCTCTCCCGAGTCAAATGTCTCTTCAAGCACCCTTCCCGTTTTAACTTCTTTAAGCTTAACCCTAACAAAAGCCCCACCACGACCTCTTTTTACATGTTGGAAATCAATCACAGTATAGACCTTCCCGTTGTATCTTATGTTCAAACCGTTTCTGATGTCAGCAGTTGTAGCCATAAGGGAATCGCCTTTGTTTCGGATTTACTTTGAAAATATAAAGAAAAGCCGAGTTAAAAGCAAGAAGTTTAGAGAAAGGTTTTTACTTTATCTTGCCTTCAGCTAAAAGATGTTCCTTTCTGTAAATATCTTATTTGCACTTTGAGGTTTTCCAATGTATAAAGTTGCCAAGAAACCGGGACAAAAATAGGTCCTTTCTTCCTCTTTCTTTGTGACAATTCAAAACTAAGAAGTAGATGGAAAGCGTCTTTTGTAATTTTTGGGTCTTTA